>NZ_JBRREB010000024.1:0-71356 GCF_056759995.1 Stenotrophomonas sp. STEN030
CCCGCTGCCCCCCGCCCGCCGCGGCGCCCCGCCGCCCCGTCGCCCCCCGCCCCCGCCCCCCCGCGGGCCCCCCGCCCCCCCCCCCCCCCCCGCCCCCGGCCCGGCACTACAGGACCCAGGGCTGCGGCCAAACATACGTACCAGTAGGGATTGCGCCAGATCCGGTGCTGCAACTTGGTCGCAGTGGTGAGCTAGACTGTGGGCCCTGTCGTGGCCGCAAGGCCACCCTGAACGGAATTGTCATCCCGCATGAGTTGGCTCAGCAAGTTGATGCCGTCCGGCATCCGTACCGACAACACGCCCTCCAAAAAACGCAGCGTCCCCGAGGGGCTGTGGGAAAAATGCAGTAGCTGCGGCGCGGCCCTGTACCGCCCGGAGCTGGAAGAAAACCTTGAGGTCTGCCCGAAGTGTGGGCACCACATGGCCATCCGCGCGCGCGCGCGCCTGGCCTCGTTGTTTGATGCTGACAGCACCAGCGAGATCGCTGCCCGCCTTGGGCCGACCGACGTGCTCAAGTTCAAGGACCAGAAGAAATACGTCGAGCGCATCAAGGCCAGCCAGAAGAACACTGGCGAGTACGACGCGCTGATCGCCATGCGTGGCCTGCTGAAGGGTCGCCCGCTGGTGGCCTCTTCGTTCGACTTCGCCTTCATGGGCGGTTCGATGGGTTCGGTGGTCGGCGAGCGTTTCGCGCTGGCGGCGGAAACTGCGCTGGAGCTTGGCTCTCCGTATGTCTGCTTCTCCGCCTCTGGCGGTGCACGCATGCAGGAAGGCCTGTTCTCGCTGATGCAGATGGCCAAGACCTCGGCCGCGCTGGCCAAGCTGCGCGAAGCCGGTCTGCCCTACATCTCTGTGCTGACCCATCCCACCACCGGTGGCGTGTCGGCCTCGTTCGCGATGCTGGGTGATATCAATATTGCCGAGCCGCAGGCGCTGATCGGCTTTGCCGGCCCGCGCGTGATCGAGCAGACCGTGCGCGAAAAACTGCCGGAAGGCTTCCAGCGCTCGGAGTTCCTGCTTGAGCACGGCGCCATCGATCAGATCTGCGACCGTCGCGAAATGCGTGACCGCCTGGCCGACCTGCTGGCCATGTTGGGGCGTCAGCCGCAGCACGAGGAAGTAGCAGCCTGATGGGTACGCGCAAGTATTTTGGTACCGACGGCATCCGCGGCCGGGTCGGCAAGGGTGTCATTTCCGCTGATTTTGTACTGCGGGTTGGTAACGCATTGGGCCGCGTGCTGGTAGCGCGCAGCGGCGGTGCACAGCCGACCGTGGTGATCGGCAAGGACACGCGCATCTCCGGCTATATGTTTGAGTCGGCGTTGGAGGCAGGTCTGGTCGCTGCAGGTGCCAACGTGCAGCTGATTGGGCCGATGCCAACCCCGGCGGTGGCCTTCCTGGCGCAAACGCTGGGTGCCGATGCTGGCATCGTGATCAGTGCCTCGCACAATCCGCACTACGACAACGGCATCAAGTTCTTCTCGGCCGAAGGCGAGAAGCTGGATGATGCCACCGAGCTGGCGCTGGAAGCGGCGATGGATGAGCCGTTCTCGACGGTGGAGTCCGAGCAGCTCGGCAAGGCGGTCCGTGCGCGCGATGCAGTCGGTCGTTACATCGAGTTCTGCAAGGCCAGCGTGCCGCGTAATTTCTATCTGCGCGGGCTCAAGGTCGTGCTCGATTGCGCCCACGGTGCTACCTATCACGTGGCGCCGCTGCTGTTCCGTGAGCTGGGGGCCGAGGTGACCGCGATCGGTGCCGAGCCAAATGGCGTCAATATCAACGACGGCGTGGGCTCGACCCATATCGACAATCTGGCACGTAAGGTGACCGAGGTTGGTGCCGATATCGGTATTGCCTTCGACGGTGATGGTGACCGTGTGCTGATGGTCGACCACACTGGTGCGGCGGTGGACGGCGACGGCTTGCTGTACGTGCTGGCCAAGGCGTGGCAGGCCAATGGCCGCCTGCGTGGCCCGGCGGTTGGCACGCTGATGACCAACTACGGGTTGGAGCAGGCGCTGGAGCGCTTGGGCATCCCGTTCGTCCGCGCCAATGTCGGCGACCGTTATGTACACAAGGCGTTGGTCGAGGGCAATGGCGTGCTGGGTGGTGAAGCCTCCGGTCATATCCTGTGCCTGGATCGGGCCACCACCGGTGATGCCATCGTCAGTGCATTGCAGGTGCTGGAAGTGCTCGGCGATGCTGGCGTGAATCTGCACCAGGCCCTGCAGGGTCTGGTGATGGTGCCGCAGAAGACGATCAATGTGCGTCTGGAAAGTGGTGCGCGCGAAGTCGTGGCCAGTGCGCCGGTACAGGCTGCGCTGGCAACCGCGCAGGCAGCAGTTGCCGGGCGGGGCAGGGCATTCCTGCGGCCGTCGGGTACCGAGCCTGTGGTGCGGGTCACGGTCGAGGCCGATGAGGCCGGGCTGATGACCGCCACCCTTGAGGCGCTGGCCGACGCGGTTCGTTCGGCTACCGCACAGGTTTGAGCTGGATCATGGTGGTGTCGCCGGGACGTCGGTTTCAATGGCCGGCGTCCCGTTCCCTTCTTTGGAGTTTTGTATGAGTTCCCGTATTCCCACCCTCGATATCACCCGTTTCGATACTGACCGTGACGCCTTCGTGGCCGAACTTGGCGCGGCGTATCGTGAGTGGGGTTTTGCGGGTATTCGCAATCACGGCATTCCGCAGGCGGACATCGACGCCGCGTATGACGTGTTCAAGGCGTTCTTCGCGTTGCCGGAAGATGTGAAGAAGCAGTACCACATCGCCGGTAGCGGTGGTGCGCGCGGCTATACCCAGTTCGGTGTGGAAACCGCCAAGGGCTCCTCGCACTTCGATCTGAAGGAGTTCTGGCATATTGGTCGCGAGATCACCGATGACTCCAAGTATCGCGAGGTGATGCAGCCGAACCTGTGGCCGAGCGAAGTGCCGGGCTTCAAGGAGTACGGTTACGGTCTGTACCAGAAGCTTGACCAGTTGGGTTCGCGGGTGCTGTCGGCACTGGCCCTGCATATCGGTCTGCCGGAGAACTACTTCGCCGACAAGACCAATAACGGCAACTCGATCCTGCGCCCGATCCATTACCCGCCGATCACCACCGACGATATCCCCAATGTGCGCGCCGGTGCCCATGGCGACATCAATTTCATCACCTTGCTGGTCGGTGCCAGTGCGGCAGGTCTGGAAGTGCAATCGCATGAGGGTGAGTGGGTTCCGTTCACCTCCGACGCCGACACCATCGTGGTCAATATCGGCGACATGCTGCAGCGCCTGACCAATCATGTGTACCCGTCCACCATTCACCGCGTGGTCAATCCCCCGGGTGAACTGGCGCGCAAGCCGCGTTATTCGGTGCCGTTCTTCCTGCACCCGAACCCGGATTTCCTGATCGACGTGCTGCCTTCGTGCATCACTGCGGAGAATCCGAGCCGCTACCCGGAGGCGATCACCGCCCACGGCTTCCTTGAGCAGCGCCTGCGTGAGATCAAACTGAAGTAAGCCGGCGCTGGTTTCATAGGGTGTCGCATCGACGCCGCCGTGGCCCTTGGCTCGGCGGCGTTTTTGCGTCTTGTCTTCCGTTGTCTGCAGTTTGTCCTGCCAATGTCCGCATATCGGCTATCCTTTGCCGATACTTTTTACCGGGGAGTTATGCCTGAATGCGCCAAAAAATCGTTGCTGGTAACTGGAAGCTGCATGGCAGCCGTCAATTCGCCACCGATCTGGTCGGGCAGGTGGCTGCTGGCCTGCCGCTGGCTGGTGTGAGCCTGGTGATCCTGCCGCCGCTGCCGTATCTGGGTGATCTGGTCGAGGATTTCGAGGGTACGGAGCTGCTGTTCGGCTCGCAGGACGTGAGCAGCAACGAAAAGGGCGCCTACACCGGCGAGGTTTCGGCCAGCATGCTGGTGGACGTTGGCGCCACTCATGGCCTGGTCGGTCACTCCGAGCGCCGCCAGTACCACAACGAAAGCAGTGAGCTGGTGGCGCGCAAGTTTGTTGCCGCGATCCATGCGGGCCTCGTCCCGGTCTTATGTGTTGGTGAGACGCTGGAGCAGCGTGAGGCTGCGCAGACCGAGGCGGTGATTGCCTCGCAGCTGGCGCCGGTGTTGGATCTGGCCGGGGTCCAGGCCTTCGCCAAGGCGGTGGTGGCGTATGAGCCGATCTGGGCAATCGGCACCGGCCGTACTGCCTCGCCGGAGCAGGCGCAGGCTGTGCATGCGTTCATTCGTGGCGTAGTCGCCGAGCGCGATGCTAGAATTGCCGATTCGTTGTCGATCCTTTATGGCGGCAGCGTCAAGCCCGACAACGCAGCAGAGCTGTTTTCACAGCCTGACGTCGATGGCGGGCTGGTAGGTGGCGCTTCGCTGGTGGCGGCTGATTTTCTGGCCATCGCGAGGGCGGCCGCCAGTCGCTAACGGGTAATTGTCCGGGACGGATTTCTAAAATGCTGATGTTGATCCTCAATGTGGTCTATGTGCTGGTGGCGCTCGCGATGATCGCGCTGATCCTGATGCAGCGTGGCTCTGGTGCTGCCGCTGGTTCGGGTTTTGGTGCCGGTGCGTCGGGTACGGTGTTCGGCGCGCGTGGCGCGTCCAACTTCCTGTCCAAGAGCACCAAATGGCTGGCCGTGGTGTTTTTCGGCATCAGCTTGTTCATGGCGTGGTACGCCAGCCACGGCTCGCGTCCGACGGACCAGGGCGTGGGCCTGATGAGTGCGGTTGAAACGGCGGCTCCGGCTGCTGCGCCGGCGGCTCCGGCAGGTGAGTTGCAGGCCGTTCCGGCAGCTCCGGCTGCCGCGGCGGTGGGTGAAGTGCCGCAGGCAACGGCTCCGGCGGAAAATATTCCGGCCAAGAGCGAAGAAAAGCCCGCTGAACCCGCACAGAAAGACTGAAGACGGTTACAATACGCGGCGCACTGCGAAGCAGCTGCGCTGACGTAAGCCCAGGTGGCGGAATTGGTAGACGCACTACCTTGAGGTGGTAGCGACTTAGGTCGTAGGGGTTCGAGTCCCCTCTTGGGCACCATTGTTTTATGCGGGTACACGGGTTGCAGCAGCTTCCCGTCGTGGCAAGTCCCGTTCATCCCCCATGCCTTGGCACCTGCAGGTGTCCCGGGCAGAGGCAAGAGAGAATCGCTGTGCTGGCCGAATATTTGCCGTCTCTGCTGTTTCTGATCGTCGCCACCGGCATCGGCGTCACGCTGATGTTGATCGGTCGGTTCCTCGCTCCGCGTTCGCCGGACACCGAGAAACTCTCCGCCTACGAGTGTGGCTTCGAGGCGTTCGAGAACGCGCGCATGAAGTTCGACGTGCGTTACTACTTGATCGCCATCCAGTTCATCGTCTTTGACCTGGAAATCATCTTTATTGTGCCCTGGACCCAGGTGTTCATGGAGCTCGGCGCGCGTTCGCTGGTCACCATGGGCTTGTTCGTGGGCATGCTGTTCCTCGGCTTTATCTACGTGTGGAAGAAGGGAGCGCTGGAATGGGAGTGATCCAAACTCTCGACGGCCTGATGAACAACCCCGTCCCGGAAGGGCGGGTTGATGACATTCTGCGGCCTGAAGGCGATAACCCCCTGCTCGAGAAGGGCTATGTGACCACCAGCGTTGATGCGCTGTTGAACTGGGCACGTACCGGCTCGATGTGGCCCATGACCTTCGGTCTGGCCTGCTGCGCGGTGGAAATGATGCACGCCGGTGCGGCGCGTCTGGATCTTGATCGCTACGGTGTGGTGTTCCGTCCCTCGCCGCGACAGTCCGACGTGATGATCGTGGCCGGTACGCTGGTCAACAAGATGGCCCCGGCGCTGCGCAAGGTCTACGACCAGATGCCGGACCCGAAGTGGGTCATCTCGATGGGTAGCTGCGCCAACGGCGGCGGTTATTACCATTATTCCTATGCAGTGGTGCGCGGTTGCGATCGTGTGGTGCCGGTGGACGTTTACGTCCCGGGTTGCCCGCCGACCGCCGAAGCGCTGGTGTACGGCATTTTGCAGCTGCAGAAGAAGATCTGGCGAACCCAGACCATCGCACGCTGACCCCTTTTCAAATCAAGAGCACGCCAGCCCCCATGGCCCAGCAAGCACCTTCTCTCATCGATAAACTTCGCGCCCGTTTTGCCGGTGCGCAGGTTGTGGTGGTCGAACCGCGCGGCGAAGTAACGCTGGAAGTGGCTGTTGCCGATTGGCACGCAACCGCTCTGGCGCTGCGTGACGAGTTCGGCTTCGAGCACGCCACTGATCTGTGCGGCGTCGACTACCTTGGCTACGGCAGCGACGAGTGGGACACCTCGGACGTTTCCTCGCACGGCTTCAGCCGCGGCGTGGAAGGCAGTGGCGCAGGCCGTTTCGCCTGGGGTGAATTCCCCAGCCACGAAACCGCCGAAGGTGCCCAGCCGGACGCAATGCCCAAGCAGCGTTTCGCTGTTGTCTGCCAGCTGCGTTCCTACCAGCACAACCAGCTGCTGCGCATCCGTTGCTACGCGCCGAGCGAGTCGCTGCCGGTGGTGGCATCGCTGACCGACATCCATCCGGGCCTGAACTGGTTCGAGCGCGAAGCGTTCGACCTGTACGGCGTGATCTTCGAAGGTCACCCGGACCTGCGTCGCATCTTGACCGACTACGGTTTCGTGGGCCATCCGTTCCGCAAGGATTTCCCGCTGATCGGCAACGTCGAAGTGCGTTACGACGAAGAAAAGAAGCGTGTGGTCTACGAGCCGGTGACTTCGGTCGAGCCGCGCGTAGGCGTGCCGCGTGTTATCCGCGACGATGCTCGTTTCCAGACCGCTGAAGGCGAGCGCGCGCAGACGGAGGCAAGCAAGTGAGTGCGGACGTAAAGAAGGAATTCCACCAGGCCTCGCAGGCCTTTGCGAGCAATCCTGCTGAAGCCAAGCAGGAGATCCGCAACTACACCATGAACTTCGGCCCGCAGCATCCGGCCGCGCATGGTGTGCTGCGCCTGATCCTGGAGATGGACGGCGAGACCATCATGCGCGCCGACCCGCATATCGGTCTGCTGCACCGCGCGACCGAGAAGCTGGCCGAGTCCAAGCCGTTCAACCAGTCGATCGGTTACATGGATCGCCTGGATTACTGCTCGATGATGTGCAACGAGCACGCCTATGTCCGCGCCATCGAAACCCTGGTGGGTATCGAAGTGCCGGAGCGTGCGCAGTACATCCGCACCATGTTCGATGAAGTCACCCGCGTCCTGAACCACTTGATGTGGCTGGGCTCCAACGCGCTCGATCTGGGCGCGATGGCGGTGATGCTGTACGCCTTCCGTGAGCGCGAAGAGCTGATGGACTGCTACGAAGCAGTCTCCGGCGCGCGCATGCACGCGGCGTACTACCGTCCGGGCGGCGTGTACCGCGATCTGCCGGACACCATGCCCAAGTACAAGGAATCGCGTTGGCACAAGGGCAATGCGCTGAAGCGTCTGAACGCTTCGCGCGAGGGCTCGCTGCTCGACTTCCTGGAGAACTTCACCAAGGAGTTCCCGGGTCGCGTTGACGAATACGAAACCCTGCTGACCGACAACCGTATCTGGAAGCAGCGTACCGTTGGCATCGGCGTGATCACCCCGGAGCATGCAATGGCCTGGGGCATGACCGGCGTGATGCTGCGCGGTTCGGGTATTGCCTGGGATCTGCGCAAGAAGCAGCCGTATGCCAAGTACGACGCGGTCGATTTCGACCTGCCGTTGGGCACCAAGGGCGACTGCTACGACCGTTACCTGGTGCGTATCGCCGAGATGCGCGAATCCAATCGCATCATCAAGCAGTGCGTGGCTTGGCTGAAGGCCAACCCGGGCCCGGTGATGGTCAAGAACTTCAAGGTCGCCCCGCCGGCTCGCGCCGAGATGAAGGACGACATGGAAGCGTTGATCCATCACTTCAAGCTGTTCAGTGAAGGCTACTGCGTGCCGGCCGGCGAAACCTATGCGGCGGTTGAAGCGCCCAAGGGCGAGTTCGGCTGCTACCTGGTTTCCGACGGTGCCAACAAGCCGTTCCGCGCCCATCTGCGCGCGCCGGGCTTCGCTCATCTGTCCTCGATCGACTCGGTCGTGCGCGGCCACATGCTGGCCGACGTGGTGGCGATGATCGGCACCTACGACCTCGTGTTCGGCGAGGTTGACCGGTAATGCCGGCGGATCACACATCGTCCGTTGCCTGCGCGGTTCTGCCGCCGCAGGCATCGGTTTTTCAGCTTTTGGTATTCGTTGAGGTCGGCCGATGAAGGCGACGGGTAATTTCGAGGCGGCGCGTAACGTCGACCCGATGGTGGTGCTGAGCGACAAGACGCGCGCTCACATCGATCACTGGCTGTCCAAGTTCCCGCCCGATCGCAAGCGTTCGGCGGTGCTGCAGGGCCTGCATGCCGCACAGGAACAGAACCAGGGCTGGCTGAGCGACGAGCTGATCGCCGGCGTGGCCAAGTACCTGGACCTGCCGTTCGTGTGGGCGTACGAAGTTGCAACCTTCTACTCGATGTTCGAGACCGAGAAGGTTGGCCGCAACAACGTCGCCATCTGCACCAACGTCAGCTGCTGGCTCAATGGCGCCGACGACATCGTCCGCCATTGCGAGAAGAAGCTGGGCATCAAGCACGGTGAATCGACCGCCGACGGCCGCGTCTACCTCAAGAAAGAGGAAGAGTGCCTGGCTGGCTGTGCCGGTGCGCCGATGATGGTCATCAACGGCCATTACCACGAGCGCCTGACGCTGGACCAGGTCGACGCGCTGCTGGACGGGCTGGAGTAAGGCATGGCACACCACGAATCCAAGGGCCCGGTCGGACCGGCGCCGCTTCCGCACAACGTGGTCTACACCACGCTGCATTACGACACCCCGTGGTCGTACGAAAGCTATCTGAAGACCGGTGGTTACGCCGCGCTGCGCAAGATCCTCGAAGAGAAGATCCCGCCGGCCGACGTCATCGAAATGGTCAAGCAGTCCGGCCTGCGTGGCCGCGGCGGTGCGGGCTTCCCGACCGGTTTGAAGTGGTCCTTCATGCCCAAGGGTGATGTGCAGAAGTACATCCTCTGCAACTCGGATGAATCCGAGCCGGGCACCTGCAAGGACCGCGACATCCTGCGTTACAACCCGCATTCGGTCGTGGAAGGCATGGCGATCGCCTGCTACGCCACCGGCTCGACCGCGGCGTACAACTACCTGCGTGGCGAGTTCCACCACGAGCCGTTCGAGCACTTCGAGCAGGCCCTGGCCGATGCGTACAAGCACGGCTGGCTGGGCAAGAATGTGCTGGGCAGTGGTTGCGACATCGATATCTATGGCGCGCTGGGCGCCGGCGCCTACATCTGCGGTGAAGAAACCGCGCTGATGGAATCGCTGGAAGGCAAGAAGGGCCAGCCGCGTTACAAGCCGCCGTTCCCGGCCAACTTCGGCCTGTACGGCAAGCCGACCACGATCAACAACACCGAGACCTATGCCTCGGTGCCGGCGATCATCCGCAATGGCGCGGAGTGGTTCAAGAATCTGAGCCTGACCAACAACGGCGGCCCGAAGTGCTTCTCGGTCTCCGGTTGCGTGGCAGTAGGCGGCAACTTCGAAGTGCCGCTCGGCACCACCTTCGACGACCTGCTGGCAATGGCCGGTGGTCTGCGTCCGGGCCGCACCCTGAAGGGAGCAATCCCGGGTGGCGTGTCGATGCCGGTGCTGACCGCTGCGGAGCTAAAGGGTCTGCCGATGGACTACGACACCATCCGTGCACTGGGCTCCGGCCTGGGTTCGGGTGCCATCGTGGTGCTGGATGACAGCGTCTGCTGCGTCAAGTTCGCCTGCCGCATCAGCCAGTTCTTCCACAAGGAATCCTGTGGCCAGTGCACCCCGTGCCGTGAAGGTACCGGCTGGATGCACCGTGTGCTGGAGCGCATCGTCGCCGGCCAGGCCACGATGGAAGACCTGCATCAGCTGAAGACGGTTGCCGGCCAGATTGAAGGCCACACCATCTGTGCGTTCGGTGAGGCGGCAGCGTGGCCGATTCAAGGCTTCCTGCGCCAGTTCTGGAACGAATTCGAGTACTACATCGTCAACGGTCATTCGATGGTTGACGGCAAGAAGGTGGAGACTGCTGCCGCATGAGCGCGCAACCGGTAAATCCCAACGTACCACCGGATCACGTGACCATCGATATCGATGGTCAGTCCCTGGTCGTGCCCAAGGGTTCGATGATCATCCAGGCCGCCGACAAGGCTGGCATTCCGATTCCGCGCTTCTGCTACCACGAGAAGCTGCCGATCGCCGCAAACTGCCGCATGTGCCTGGTTGACGTTGAAAAGTCGCCCAAGCCGTCGCCGGCCTGCGCAACCCCGGTCATGGATGGCATGAAGATCCAGACCCGCAACGAAAAGGCGCTCAAGTACCAGCGTTCGGTGATGGAGTTCCTGCTCATCAACCACCCGCTGGACTGCCCGATCTGCGATCAGGGCGGCGAGTGCGAACTGCAGGATGTGTCGCTGGGCTACGGCCGTTCGGTCAGCCGCTTCAACGAGCGCAAGCGCGTTGTGGTCGACGAGGACATGGGGCCGCTGGTCGCCACCGAGATGACCCGCTGCATCCAGTGCACCCGTTGCGTGCGCTTCACCGCTGAAGTCGCTGGCACCTACGAGCTGGGTGGCATGTCGCGTGGTGAAAACCTGCAGATCGGTACCTACGACGGCAAGCCGTTGACCACTGAGCTGTCCGGCAACGTCATCGACGTATGCCCGGTCGGCGCGCTGACCAACAAGGTGTTCCAGTTCAAGGCACGCCCGTGGGAACTGACCGCTCGCGAATCGCTGGGTTACCACGACGCGATGGGCTCGAACCTGTTCCTGCACACCCGTCGTGGCGAAGTGCTGCGCGCTGTGCCGCGTGACAACGAGTTGGTCAACGAATGCTGGCTGTCCGATCGCGATCGTTATTCGCATCAGGGCCTGTATGCGGCCGACCGCGCGGTCAAGCCGCTGCAGAAGGTCAATGGTGAGTGGAAGGAAGTGAGCTGGGCCGAAGGTCTGGCCGCTGCCCGCGAAATCTTCGAAGCCAACCGTGGCGACGAGCTCGGCGTGCTGGTGCACCCGGCAACGTCGAACGAGGAGGGCGCATTGCTGGCCCGCCTGGCCGCTGGTCTGGGTTCGAACAATATCGACCACCGCATCAACAACCGCGACTTCTCCGATGCTCCGGTTGCCGAAGCATTCGGCATGTCGCTGGCCGACATCGAACACGCGGATCAGATCGTGGTGCTGGGTAGCAATATCCGTCACGAACTGCCGCTGCTGCACGCCCGTCTGCGCAAGGCGCAGACCACCAACGGCGCCAAGATCCATTCGATCAACCCGGTCGATTTCGACTTCGCGTTCAAGCTGGCTGGCAAGCACATCGTTGCACCGTCGCGCTTCGTCGAGACGCTGGGCAACGCGCAGCTGGTCGACGCGGTGAAGGGCGGCAACAACACCGTCATCATCGTCGGTGCGATTGCGGAGAATCACCCGCAGGCCGCTGCCATCCGTGCCGCTGCCAGCGCGTTTGCCGCTGCTACCGGCGCCAAGCTGTGCCGCATTCCGCAGGGTGCGAACGCCGTGGGCCTGGCCCACGTTGGCGTGCTGCCGGCCGGCAAGGACGTCAATGCAATGCTGGCACAGCCGCGCAAGGCCTATGCCATCTACGGCATCGAGCCGGGTCTGGACTTCGCCGATACCGCTGCTGCCCGCAAGGCGCTGGCCGGTGCCAAGGTTGTGGCCTTCAGCCACTTCGCCTGCACCTCGACCCGCGATGTGGCCGATGTGATCCTGCCGATCGGCGCGCTGCCGGAAATCGACGGTACGCTGACCAATCTGGATGGCCGCAACCAGGTCGCCCGTGCTGGCGGCAAGCTGCAAGGCGAGGCCCGCGAGGGCTGGCGCGTGCTGCGTGCGCTGGGTGGTGACATGCAGTTGGCCGGTTTCGGTTTCACCGATCTGGCAGGTCTGCGTGCGGGTCTGCAGCCGGTCACGGTCAAGGTTGCCGCTTCGGCGCAGCCGCAGCTGGCAGGCGAGGGCTTTGAAGTGGCTTCGACCCCGGCGATCTACCGCACCGATGCCGTCGTGCGTCGTGCGCAGGCGCTGCAGTCGCATCCGCTCAACAATGATCCGCGCATCGTGCTCAATGCCGATGATGCCGCGCGTCTGCAGCTGAGCGAAGGCCAGATGGCCAAGGTCGGTACCGATGCTGGTCGCGCCACGCTGTCGGTTGTGGTCGACGCGCGCGTCGCCGCCGGTACGGTGTGGATTGAATCGGGCCACGGCGCAACCGCGCCGCTGGGTGCCGCTCGGGTAACGGTGGTGGCTGCATGAACGAGTTGCTGTTAAACGCGATCGACCCCTTGTTCCAGTGGTTCATGTCGCTGGGTGACATCGGTATCGTGCTTTGGACGGTGATCAAGATCCTCTTGATCGCCATGCCGGTGATCATTTCGGTTGCCTTCTACGTGTTGTGGGAGCGCAAGCTGATCGGCTGGATGCACGTCCGCCACGGGCCGATGTACGTCGGCCTCGGTGGTCTGCTGCAGGCCTTCGCCGACGTCACCAAGCTGCTGTTCAAGGAAATCATTGCCCCGGCCAGCGCACACAAGGCGATGTACATCATCGCGCCGCTGATCGTGCTGGCACCGTCGTTCGCGGCGTGGGCAGTGGTTCCGTTCGACTACAAGCTGGTGCTGTCCAACGCCAACGTTGGTTTGCTGTACCTGTTGGCGATGACCTCGCTGGGCGTGTACGGCGTGATCCTCGCCGGTTGGGCATCCAACTCCAAGTACGCCTTCCTCGGTGCGATGCGCTCGGCCGCACAGGTGGTCAGCTACGAAATCGCGATGGGCTTCGCGCTGGTTGGCGTGATGATCGCCGCCGGCAGCTTGAACCTGACCGACATCGTGCTCGCACAGAAGGGTAATTCGGGTCTGTTCGACTGGTTCCTGCTGCCGCTGTTCCCGCTGTTCGTCGTGTACTGGGTCTCCGGCGTTGCCGAAACCAACCGCGCTCCGTTCGACGTGGTGGAAGGTGAGTCGGAAATCGTTGCCGGTCACATGGTTGAGTACTCCGGCGGTGCGTTCGCACTGTTCTTCCTGGCCGAGTACGCCAACATGATCCTGGTCAGCTTCCTGATCTCGATCTTCTTCCTCGGTGGCTGGCTGAGCCCGCTCCAGGGTTGGATCACGGCAGACATCTCGCCGTGGATCAACTGGATCTGGACCGGCGGTTGGCCGTGGCTGCTGCTCAAGGTGCTGTTCTTCGCCAGTGCGTATATCTGGTTCCGTGCCAGCTTCCCGCGCTTCCGTTATGACCAGATCATGCGTCTGGGCTGGAAGGTGTTCATCCCGCTGACCATTTTCTGGATCGCGGTGACGGCACTGATGGTGTTCTACGGCGTGATCCAGAAGGGCGTTTGATTCATGAATAAGATCACCCACTATTTCAAAAGCCTGCTGCTCCTGGAGTTGCTCGGCGGTTTGTGGCTGACGCTGAAATACGCGTTCAAGCCCAAGTACACCGTGATGTACCCGATGGAGAAGTTCCCGCAGTCGCCGCGTTTCCGTGGCCTGCACGCCCTGCGCCGTTATCCCAACGGTGAAGAGCGCTGCATCGCCTGCAAATTGTGCGAAGCGGTGTGCCCGGCACTGGCGATCACCATCGACTCGGCCAAGCGCGAAGACGGCACCCGCCGTACCACGCGTTACGAAATCGATCTGTTCAAGTGCATCTTCTGCGGCTTCTGCGAAGAAAGCTGCCCGGTGGACTCGATCGTCGAGACCCACATTCTCGAGTACCACTTCGAGAAGCGTGGCGAGAACATCATCACCAAGCCGCAGCTGCTGGCAATTGGCGACCGGCTTGAAGCCGAAATCGCCGAGCGCCGCGCCGCCGACGCTGCCTTCCGCTGAGGTCTTGAGATGGATTGGGTAAATATTTGTTTCTGGTTCTTCTCCATCATTGCCGGCATTTCCGCGGCAGCGGTGATCAGTGTGCGCAACCCGGTGTACGCCGTGCTGTGCTTGATCCTGACGTTCTTCTCCATTGCCTGCGTATGGCTGCTGGTGGGTGCCGAGTTCCTCGGTGTCACCCTGGTGCTGGTCTACGTTGGCGCGGTGATGGTGTTGTTCCTGTTCGTGGTGATGATGCTGGACATCGACACCACCAACCTGCGTGAAGGCTGGGTGCGTTACCTTCCGGTCGGCCTGCTGGTCGCGGTGGTGATGCTGGTGCAGATGCTGACCCTGATCGGCATCAAGGCACGTACCGCGCCGTTCCCGGCCGACAACGCCGCTGCGGTCGCTGCCGATACCTCGAATGTCACCTGGTTGGCACGCAGCCTGTTCACTGAATACCTGCTGCCGTTCGAGTTCGCTGCTGTGATCCTGACCGTGGCCGTGGTGGCAGCTGTGATGCTGACCCTGCGCCGTCGTGAAGGCCTGAAGACGCAGAACCCGACCGAGCAGACCATGACCAAGGCAAAAGACCGCCTGCGCATGGTCAAGATGGCCGCCGAAAAGCCGGTGGTGCAGGTCGATACGCAACATGACAGTGGCGAGGAGGCCAAGCCATGATTTCTCTGGGCCATATGCTCGCGCTGGGCGCGGTGATGTTCTGCATCAGCGTTGCCGGTATCTTCCTCAACCGGAAGAACATCATCGTGCTGTTGATGTCGATCGAACTGATGCTGTTGTCGGTGAACATCAACTTCATCGCCTTCTCGCGGGAGCTCGGTGATACCGCCGGTCAGCTGTTCGTGTTCTTCATCCTGACCGTGGCCGCAGCCGAAGCTGCAATTGGCCTTGCGATCCTGGTGACCTTGTTCCGTACTCGCCACACCATCAATGTGGGCGAAGTCGATTCGCTGAAGGGCTGATCCGAAGATGGAAATCACTCTCTCCAAGAGTCTGTTGATTGCAGTGGTGCTGGCACCACTGCTCGGCAGCATCATCGCCGGCCTGTTCGGTCGTCAGGTGGGGCGCAAGGGCGCCCAGTACATCACCATTCTGGGCGTGGCTATCAGCTGCGGCCTGTCGGCTTACATCTTCTCCCAGCTGTTGTGGGGCGGGGCGCAGCCGTACAACCAGAACGTCTACACCTTCTTTGAAGTTGGCCAGTACGCGGCCCACGTCGGTTTCATGATCGACCGTTTGACCGCGATGATGATGGTGGTGGTGACCTTCGTGTCGCTGCTGGTCCACATCTACTCGATCGGCTACATGTCCGAAGACGACGGCTACCAGCGTTTCTTCAGTTACATCTCGCTGTTCACCTTCTCGATGCTCACCCTGGTGATGAGCAACAACTTCCTGCAGCTGTTCTTCGGCTGGGAAGCGGTGGGCCTGGTGTCGTACCTGTTGATCGGCTTCTACTTCAAGAAGCCCACGGCCATCTTCGCCAACATGAAGGCGTTCCTGGTCAATCGCGTTGGTGACTTCGGTTTCCTGCTCGGTATCGCCGGCATCCTGTGGGCCTTCGGTTCGCTGGACTACGCCACCGTGTTCGCCAATGCCAGCACCGTGCTGGGCACTGAGACGACCGGTCACGCCATGGTGCAGCTGATCGGCGACAACCAGTGGAGCGTGGCGACCATCATCTGCATCTGCCTGTTCATCGGTGCAATGGGCAAGTCCGCCCAGGTGCCGTTGCATGTGTGGCTGCCGGACTCGATGGAAGGCCCGACCCCGATCTCGGCACTGATCCACGCCGCGACCATGGTCACCGCGGGTATCTTCATGGTCACCCGCATGTCGCCGCTGTTCGAACTGTCGCAGACCGCGTTGGACTTCATCCTGTTCATTGGTGCCACCACCGCGTTCTTCACCGGCCTGATCGGCATCGTGCAGACCGACATCAAGCGCGTGGTTGCCTACTCCACCTTGTCGCAGCTGGGCTACATGACCGTTGCGCTGGGCGTGTCGGCCTACTCGGGCGCCGTGTTCCACCTGATGACCCACGCCTTCTTCAAGGCGCTGCTGTTCCTCGGTGCCGGTTCGGTGATCATGGGCATGCACCATGAGCAGAACATGATGAAGATGGGCGGCCTGCGCAAATACATGCCGACCACCCACATCACGATGTGGATCGGTACGCTGGCGCTGGTCGGTACGCCGTTCTTCTCGGGTTTCTACTCGAAGGACACCATCATCGAAGCTGCAGCGATGCACGCGCACGCTGCCGATGCTGGCTGGGTTGCCCTGTACGGTTACTGGGCGGTGCTGGGCGGCGTGATCGTCACCAGTTTCTACAGCTTCCGCCTGCTGTTCCTGACCTTCTTCGGCAAGGAGCGCTTCCGCGACGCGCATGATGATCATCATGCTGATCACGGCCACGGCCACGATGATCACCACGGTCATGGTCCGCACGTGCCGCATGAGTCGCCGCTGGTGGTGACCATCCCGCTGATCCTGCTTGCCATCCCGTCCATCCTCATCGGCTTCTTCACCATTGGCCCGATGCTGTTTGGTACCGGTTGGGACGGCCATGCCGCCGCTGCCGGCATTCCCGGCCAGACCATGTCGTTCTTCACCGGCATCGTCGATTTCTACGATCCGGCGCGCGATACCATTGCCGAGGTTGGCAAGGAGTTCTGGCACGGTTCGGTGGCCTATGCGGTACACGGCATGCAGATGCCGGCGTTCTGGCTGACGGTTGCAGGTTTCGCGCTGGCCTGGGTGTTCTACATCTGGAAGCCGGAACTGGCAGGACAAGCTCGCAAGACCCTGGCACCGGTGGTTTCGGTGCTGGAAAACAAGTACGGCTTCGACAAGCTCTGGATCGACGGCTTTGCCGGCGGTGGTGTGCAGCTCGGCAAGGCCGCCCGTGCCGTTGATAGCACGGTCGTTGATGGGGTGATGGTCAATGGTTCGGCGCGTCTGGTCGACCTGGCTGCCAACCTGTTGCGCCGCACCCAATCCGGTTTCCTCTACCACTACGCGTTCGCGATGATCATCGGCCTGATTGCCCTGTTGGGCGTGCTGATGCATTTCTGGCGTTGACCTGTACGGAATAGAAGACGTGTCGAACTGGCCTCTACTTAGTATTCTCATCTGGCTGCCGATCATCGGCGGTGCATTGATTCTCGCCTTGCGTAACGCCCAGGCTGCCCGTTGGGCATCCCTGGCGGTGGCATTGCTCACTTTCCTGCTCAGCCTCGGCTTGCTCAGCGGTTACGACCGCGGCGCTGCCGATGTGATGCAGTTCGTCGAACAGCATCCGTGGATCCCGGCGTTCGACATCGGCTACAACCTGGCCGTTGACGGTATCGCCATCGCCCTGATCCTGCTGACCACGCTGATCGGCGCGTTGGCACTGATCGGTGCCTGGGGCGTGGTCGACAAGCGCGTCAATCAGTACGTGGCTGCCTTCCTGATTCTGGAAGGCGTGACGGTCGGTATTTTTGCCGCCACCGACGCGATGCTGTTCTACGTGTTCTTCGAAGCCATGCTGATCCCGATGTTCCTGATCATCGGCGTCTGGGGCGGTCCGCGCCGTATCTACGCGGCAATGAAGTTCTTCCTGTACACCTTCCTCGGCTCGGTGCTGATGCTGGTGGCACTGATCTATCTGTACCTGAAGGGCGGCAGCTTCCAGCTGGTTGACCTGTATCAGCTGCAGCTGTCGGGCAAGGAGCAGACGTGGATATTCTTCGCGTTCCTGATCGCTTTCGCGGTCAAGGTGCCGATGTTCCCGGTACACACCTGGCTGCCGGACGCGCACGTTGAAGCGCCGACCGCTGGTTCGGTGATCCTGGCGGCGATCGCACTGAAGATTGGTGGCTACGGCTTCCTGCGCTTCAACCTGCCGATCGTCCCCGATGCCAGCCACGAGTGGGCATGGCTGGTGATCGCGCTGTCGCTGGTGGCGGTGATCTACGTCGGCCTGGTGGCCATGGTGCAGGACGACATGAAGAAGCTGATCGCTTATTCGTCGGTCGCGCACATGGGTTTCGTGACCCTGGGTACCTTCACCGCGCTGTGGCTGGTGCGTGACGCCGGCAACGCCGACGCCGCCCGTCTGGGCCTGCAGGGCGCCATGGTGCAGATGATTTCGCACGGCTTTGTGTCCGGCGCGATGTTCTCCTGCGTGGGCGTACTGTATGACCGCATGCACAGCCGTCGCATCGCCGATTACGGCGGCGTGGTCAATGTGATGCCGTGGTTTGCTGCCTTTGCATTGCTGTTTTTCATGGCCAACTCCGGCCTGCCGGGCACCAGCGGCTTCGTTGGTGAGTTCATGATCGTGCTGGCTGCATTCCAGTGGAACCCGCTGGTTGCCCTGGGCGCTGCGACCACGCTGATCATCAGTGCGGCGTATTCGCTGTGGCTGTACAAGCGCGTGTTCTTCGGTGAAGTGGGCAACGCCCACGTCGCCGAGCTGAAGGACATGAATGGTCGTGAGTGGCTGGTAATGACCGTGTTTGCGGTCGGTACGCTGGTGCTGGGCTTCTATCCCAAGCCGCTGACCGATCTGATGGAGCCGTCCATCGCCCATCTGGCGATGCAGATCGCTTCTAGCAAGCTGCTGTAAGCGGCTCGTCGAGAGTATTGATTCCAGGATTTGATGATGACCACGCCGACGCCCCTGCCGTTGACCATGACCGACCTGCTGCCGTTGCTGCCCGAACTGGTAGTGATTGGTGGTGCCTTTGCCCTGCTGATCCTTGATCTGTTCATCAGCACCAAGCACAAGGTCTGGACCCACTTCATTTCGGTGGCGATCCTCGCTGTCGCCTTCATCATGCTGTTGAACGGCGTGGGCGGGCAGGGCGAGGTTTTCCACGGGATGTTCATCCGTGACAACGCTGCTGACGTCATGAAGACCGTCGTAGTGCTGGTCAGCGGCCTGAGCCTGATCTACGGCTGGAGCTACCTGCGCGAGCGCAATCTGTACCAGGGCGAGATCCCGGTGCTGATCCTGTTCGCCACCGCCGGCATGATGATCCTGGTGTCGGCCGGCAGCCTGCTGATGGTCTACCTGGGCCTGGAACTGCTGGCGCTGTGCTCTTACGCGCTGGTTGCCAGCAACCGTGAGAACAAGCTCGCGGCCGAAGCCGGCATGAAGTACATCGTGCTGGGTTCGCTGGCCTCGGGCCTGCTGCTGTACGGCATGTCGCTGGTCTATGGCGCCACCGGCTCGCTGCACCTGGACGTGATCCATGCCTCCATCGCCCATTCCGATGAGCGCCTGCTGCTGTTGACCGGTGCGGTGTTCATGGTTGCCGGCGTTGCCTTCAAGCTGGGCGCCGCACCGTTCCATATGTGGTTGCCCGACGTTTACCAGGGTGCGCCGGCGCCGATCGCGCTGTTCATCAGCTCGGCACCGAAGCTGGCTGCGTTCGGCATGGCCTACCGCCTGCTGGAAATGGGCGTTGGTCCGCTGTCGACCGAGCTGCAGTACGTGCTGGCCGGCCTGGCCGCACTTTCGCTGGTCATTGGTAACCTGATGGCCATCGCCCAGACCAATCTGAAGCGCATGCTGGCTTACTCGACCGTGTCGCACATCGGCTTCCTGCTGATGGGCATCGCCGGTGGTGGCGAGCAGGGTTATTCGGCGGCGCTGTTCTACGCCATTGCCTACGCCATCATGTCCACCGCGGCATTCGGTGCGATCATCGCCATGTCGCGTGCCGGTTTTGAGGCCGAGAACATTGAAGACTTCAAGGGTCTGAACGCACGCAGCCCGTGGATGGCAGGCCTGGTCCTGTGCATCATGGCCTCGCTGGCCGGTATCCCGCCGTTCCTCGGCTTCTGGACCAAGCTGTCGGTGCTGAGCGCCGCCATCAATGGTGGCCTGCTGTGGCTGGCCATGGTCGGTGTGCTGTGCGCGGTGATTGGTTGCTTCTACTATCTGCGCGTCATCAAGGTCATGTACTTCGATGAGCCGGTGGGCGAGCCGCTGCCGCGTAACAATGACCGTATCCTGGGCATCGTGTTGGGCGTGAATTCCGTGCTGTTGCTGGTGCTGCCGCTGGGTCTGGGCCCGATCATGGAGTGGATGCGCAATTCTTTTGCACATTTGTAATAAAAAGCGTTACAAATCTGCGCGAAGTGTGTATTATTCATCTCCTGAGTTGACGACCTCGCCGCCTAGCGGAAAGGTCGGAACCACCTGATAAGTGGTTCAACCGGAAGGGTTTTTCCGGGTTTCTCTAGCGGCTAGAGAGAAACGCGAAGTAAATAAGTCTTGCATTATCGGCTTGGTTACTTCATAATTCCGCTTCTGATGCGGGGTGGAGCAGTCTGGCAGCTCGTCGGGCTCATAACCCGAAGGTCGCAGGTTCAAATCCTGCCCCCGCTACCAGCTTCGGTCTTTACAACACGGTGTGTTGATAAGGCAAAAGTTGGGCTCGCAAGAACGGCTGCTTCCGTTCTTGCAACCGGGATCCGGTCATCGGATCCAAACGGACAAAGGGCCCACGTGGGCCCTTTGCTGTTTCTGGAAATCAGAAACCCCGGTTGGGTAACAACCGTTCTCTAACTTACGAATCAAGGCTGGCTGTGAGCGACAAGGCTACTGAAATCGCGAATCTGCTGGGCCCCACCGTGCAGGCGTTGGGGCTCGAGTTGCTTGGCGCCGAATATCTGCCGGCCCCGGGCGGCGCAACGTTGCGCCTGTATATCGACGTGCCGCTGGCTGAACAGCCTGAGCGCATGGTCAACGTTGAAGACTGCGAGCGGGTGAGCCGTGAGGTTTCCGCGCAGCTGGACGTTGAGGACCCGATCAGCGGCAATTACACGCTGGAAGTGTCTTCGCCGGGTGTGGATCGTCCGTTGTTCTCGCTGGAGCAGTTCGAGCGCGCTATTGGTGAATCCGCCAAGGTCGGCCTGAAGCTGCCGCAGGAAAATCGCCGTCGCCTGCAGGGCGAAATCGTCGCGGTTGACCTGGAGCAGGGCACGGTGACCTTTGTGGTCGACAACAAGCCGTTCGTGGCTTCGTTCGACAACATCGACAAGGCACGCATCATTCCGGACTGGGCCGCTTTGGGCCTTGCACCGACCAAACCGACGGGTCCAGCCCCCAAGCAGGGCAAGACCAAGAATAATTCCAATAACGAAACGGCGGCCAAAAAGCCGCGCGCGGAGTGAGCCGATGAGCAAGGAACTTTTGCTGGTAGTTGACGCAGTCGCCAACGAGAAGGGCGTGCCGCGTGAAGTTATTTTTGACGCGATCGAGGCCGCACTGGCTTCTGCCGCGAAGAAGCGTTACGCCGAAGAAGAAGTGCTGGCGCGCGTTTCGATCAATCACAAGGACGGCACCTACGAAACTTTCCGTCGCTGGGAAGTGGTCGCTGATGACGTCGTGATGGAGTCGCCGGACCGCCAGATCCGTTTGATGGATGCGGTGGACGAAGCCGACGGCGTTGAAGTCGGTGATTACATCGAAGAACAGATTGAAAACCCCGATTTCGGCCGTATCGCAGCGCAGGCTGCCAAGCAGGTCATCGTCCAGCGTGTGCGCGAAGCCGAGCGCCAGCAGGTGGTGGATGCGTGGAAAGACCGCGTTGGCGAACTGGTCACCGGTGTGGTCAAGCGCGCTGAGCGCGGCAACATCTACGTTGATCTGGGCGGCAATGCCGAAGCCTTCATTCCGAAGGACAAGGGCATTCCGCGTGACACGCTGCGTGCCGGCGACCGCGTACGCGGTTACCTGGCCGAAGTGCGTTCGGAACCGCGTGGCCCGCAGCTGTTCATCAGCCGCGCTGCCCCGGAATTCATGATCGAGCTGTTCAAGCTGGAAGTGCCGGAAGTTGGCCAGGGCCTGGTTGAGATCAAGGCCTGTGCACGTGACCCGGGCGACCGCGCCAAGATCGCCGTGCTGGCCCACGACACCCGTACCGACCCGATCGGCGCCTGCATCGGCATGCGCGGTTCGCGCGTGCAGGCAGTGTCCAACGAACTCAATGGCGAGCGCGTGGATATCGTGTTGTGGAACGACAACCCGGCCAACTTCGTCATCAATGCGATGGCACCGGCTGAAGTCCAGTCGATCATCGTTGACGAAGAAAAGCATTCGATGGACCTGGCCGTGGCGGAAGATCGCCTGGCCCAGGCAATCGGCAAGGGCGGCCAGAACGTGCGTCTGGCCAGCCGCCTGACCGGTTGGCAGCTGAATGTGATGACCCAGGACCAGGTGACCGCCAAGTCGGAAGCCGAACAGGGCGTCGCCCGTCAGCTGTTCATGGACAAGCTGGAAGTGGACGAAGAAATCGCCGGCATCCTGGTGTCCGAAGGTTTTGGTACGGTAGAAGAAATCGCCTACGTGCCGGTTGGTGAGTTGCTGGCAGTGGAAGGCTTCGACGAAGATATCGTTGAAGAACTCCGCGCCCGCGCCCGCGATGCGCTGCTCAATGAAGCGCTGGCGGTGGAAGAGGGTGCTGACGGCGATGTGCCGGCAGCAGATCTGCTGGCACTGAAGGGCATGGATGAGGCTACGGCGTACGCGCTGGCTGGCCACGGCGTGCGCACAAGTGAGGATCTGTCGGATCTGGCTGCCGACGAGGTTCTGGAGTTCGGCATCGAGGGCATGGATCTGGAGCGCGCCGCGGCGTTGGTCCTGGCAGCCCGCGCCGAGGAGATCGCCCGCCTGGAGCGCGGCGAATGAGCCAGCGATGAACAGTGCCCTGAGCCGCTCAGGGCGTAGACTCCGCGCTGCCTTCGTTCGTGACGAGGGGGCGCAAACAAGATCATAGGATCCGAATGTCGCAGCAAACCACCATCCGCAAGCTCGCCGAACTGGTCAATACGCCGGTCGAGAAACTGCTTGAACAGTTGTCCCAGGCCGGGATGAAGTTCAGTGGTCCCGACCAGGTCGTCACCAGTACCGAGAAAGTGAAGCTGCTTGGCTTCCTCCGTCGTTCGCACGGCAAGGAAGAGCAGCCGGTCGAAGACGCCGAAGCCGCAGCCAAGAAAATCACCCTGAATCGCCGCAAGCATCAGGAAGTGACCGTCAACGCTGGCCGCAGCAAGACCACCGTCAATGTGGAAGTGCGCCAGAAGCGCACGTATGCAAAGCCGGAAGGTGGCAAGCCTGCGATGACGCCGTCCGAAGAGCGCGCCGATATCCTGCGCAAGCTCGAAGAATCGCGTCAGCGCAATCTCGACGAGCAGCGCATGCTGGCCGAGAAGGATCGCGCCCGCGACGAAGGCATCGCAGCCAAGAAGGCCGCTGAAGAAGCCGAGGCTGCTCGCCTTGAAGCCGAGAAGGTTGCTGCTGAAGAGGCTGCCAAGGCCGCTGCTGCAAAGCCGGCACCGACACCCGCACCGGCAGCACCGGCACCGCGCGCAGCGCGTCCGGCCGCCGCCGCTGCACCAGCCCGTGCACCGGCCCGCGATGACCGAGGCAACAACGCCAATGCAAATGCCAATGCAAAGCCGGGCAAGCGCAATGAGGGCGGTGGTGATGGCAACCGTTTTGGTGGCCAGCTGCACCTGTCGGCGTCTGATCGTGCCCGTCGCGGTAACGGCAACAACAATAATTCGCGCGGTCGTCCGGGTGCACGTGCACCGCAGGGTCGCCGTGGCAATGAGGCATCGCGTAGCGGTGGCGGTAGCCACGCCTTCGAACGTCCGACCGCACCGGTGGTGCGTGAAGTCGCCGTCGGCGACACCATCACCGTAGCCGATCTGGCGCAGAAGCTCGCGCTCAAGGGCGGCGAGGTGGTCAAGGCGCTGTTCAAGATGGGCGTGATGGCTACCATCACCCAGACCATCGACCATGACACCGCTGCGCTGGTTGTCGAAGAGCTCGGCCACACCGTCGTGCGCGCCAACGCCAACGATGCCGAAGATGCACTGCTGGCAATCACTGGTGCCGATGAGCGCGTGGCTGTGCCGCGTGCACCGGTCGTGACCATCATGGGCCACGTCGATCACGGCAAGACCTCGCTGCTGGATTACATGCGCCGCACCAAGGTTGCCAACGGCGAAGCCGGTGGTATCACCCAGCACATCGGTGCTTACCATGTGACCACGCCGAAGGGCGTGATCAGCTTCCTCGATACCCCGGGCCACGCAGCATTCACCTCGATGCGTGCACGTGGTGCGCAGCTGACCGATATCGTAGTGGTGGTTGTCGCCGCCGACGATGGCGTGATGCCGCAGACCAAGGAAGCCATCCAGCACGCTCGCGCCGCCAACGCGCCGATCGTGGTGGCAATCAACAAGATCGACAAGGCCTCGGCCGACCCGATGCGCGTCAAGAACGAACTGCTTGCTGAGCAGGTCGTGGCCGAAGATTTCGGTGGTGACGTGCAGATGGTGGAAATCTCGGCCAAGACCGGTCTGGGTATCGACGACCTGCTGGACGCGATTTCGCTGCAGGCCGAAGTGCTGGAGCTGAAGGCCGTGGCCGATGGCCGCGCCAACGGTGTGGTCATCGAATCCTCGCTGGACAAGGGCCGTGGCCCGATCGCGACGGTGCTGGTGCAACAGGGTCTGCTGAAGAAGGGCGACTACCTGGTGTGTGGTATCCAGTACGGCCGCGTGCGCGCACTGTTTGACGAAACCGGCGCCCAGGTCTCCGAGGCTGGTCCGTCGATTCCGGTGCAGGTGCTGGGTCTGTCGGGTGTGCCGGAAGCCGGTGATGACTTCGTCGTGGTTGAAGACGAGCGTCTGGCCAAGGACGTCGCGCAGACGCGTGAAACCAAGCGCCGCGAGTCGCGCCTGGTCGCCACTGCCGGCAGCCGCATGGAAGACATCATGTCGCAGCTGGGCAAGGGCGAAGGCCAGCAGGTGCTGAACCTGTTGATCAAGGCCGACGTGCAGGGTTCGGTGCAGGCACTGAGCCAGGCACTGGTCGCGCTGTCCAACGACGACATCCGCATCAACGTGATCCACTCCGGCGTGGGCGGCATCACCGAGTCCGACGCCAACTCGGCTGTGGCTTCCAAGGCCACCGTCATCGGCTTCAACGTGCGTGCGGATGCTTCGGCCCGTCGCATCATTGAATCCAACGGCGTTGATCTGCGTTACTTCTCGATCATCTATGACGTGATCGATCAGGTGAAGCAGGTAGCTTCCGGTCTGCTCGGCGTGGAAATCCGCGAAGAGATCATCGGTATCGCCCAGGTCCGCGACGTGTTCCGCAGCTCCAAGTTCGGCGCGGTTGCAGGCTGCATGATCATCGAAGGCGTGGTGAAGCGGAACAAGCCGATCCGCGTGCTGCGCGACAGCGTGGTGGTGTTCGAAGGCGAGCTGGAATCGCTGCGTCGCTTCAAGGAAAACGTCGAAGAAGTTCGCAACGGTACCGAGTGCGGTATCGGCGTGAAGGCTTACAACGACGTCAAGCCGGGCGACCAGATCGAGTGCTTCGAGCGTATCGAAGTGCCGCGCACGCTGTAACGGCTGCGATCGAGGTGCCGGGAGTCGGGACGCGCTGAGGCGGGTCCTGATGAGCGGGGCCTCCAGCGGCCGGGGTGGGGAATCGTGAGTTGTAGCCGTGAATGCGGTTGCAGCGAGCGGTTCCCTTCCGGTTTCATTGAAATTCACTCTTTATTGCTGATACTTGCCTGATGCCTAAGACTTTCCATCGTACCGACCGTGTTTCCGCCCAGATCCGCCGTGATCTGGGCACGCTGGTGCATGCCGCCGTGCGTGAATTCGGCCTGCCTTCGGTCAGTGTGTCGGACGTGGAAGTCACTCGTGACATGGCCCACGCCAAGATCTTCGTGACCGCGCTGATGCCGGAACGTGCGGATGAGGCGATGAAGGGGCTGCGCGAACTGACGGTTGAGCTGCGCATGTCGCTGGCCAAGGCAATGAAGCTGCGGCATGTGCCGGAGCTGCATTTCCACTACGACGATTCCGTCGACCGTGGCGAGCGCATCGACAATCTGCTGCGCGACCTGGTGCCGCCGGCGGAGCCTGAGTCCGACGCCGACAAAGGCACCGATAAAGAGTAATCGCAGCAGCCCGTAAGGGCTGTTGTCATGTCTGGCCTGCGCGTTGGCGCAGACGGCTTTTTCGTTTTCCGCCAGGTGTGCCGCGTGCGCACCGGCCCGCCTATGGTGTTGCATGCGTCCCCGAATCCAATTCCGCCGCCTGGACGGCATCGTTCTGCTCGACAAGCCGGCAGGCATGAGCTCCAACACCGCGCTGCAGGTTGCGCGTCGCCTGTTCCGTGCTGAAAAGGGCGGTCACACCGGCAGCCTTGATCCGCTGGCCACCGGCTTGCTGCCACTGTGCTTCGGCGAGGCGACCAAGATCGCCGGCCTGTTGCTGGGCTCGGCCAAGGCCTACGACGCCGAGATCCGGCTGGGCAGCACCACTGATACCGATGATGCCGACGGTACCGTGTTGCGCGAGCGGCCCGTACCCGAATTCAGCGATGTGCAGCTGCAGGCGGCCTTGGCCACCCTGACCGGCACGATCCTGCAGCGTGCGCCGATTTACTCGGCGCTGAAGCAGGGCGGCGAGCCGCTGTACGCCAAGGCCCGCCGTGGTGAGGCCATCGAGGCACCCGAGCGTGAAGTGCAGGTGCAGGCAATCGACGTGCTGGCCCGTGAAGGCGAGCGCCTGTCGCTGCGCGTGACCTGTGGCTCGGGCACCTATATCCGCAGCATCGCCCGCGACTTGGGCGAGTTGCTGGGCTGTGGCGCACATGTCACCGCGCTGCGCCGGCTATGGGTGGAGCCGTTCATGGCGCCGAAGATGATTGGCCTGGATGCGCTGCGCACGGTGGCCGAATCCGGTGACGAAATCGCGTTGCTGGACTGGCTGCTGCCGATCGAGCAGGGCTTGAGCCAGTTCGCACGGGTCGAGCTGGATGCTGCCCAGGCGGCCCGGTTCTGCCTCGGTCAGCGCCTGCGCAATCCTGTCTGGCCGGTAGGGCTGGTGGTGGTTTACGGTGAAAGTGGCCAGCCACTGGGTCTGGGCCAGGTCGAAGAAGGTGGGCGGTTGGGGCCGCAGCGCCGCTTCAATCTCTGAACGGGCAGGGACGAACAGTACCTTTAAGAGCACTCCCGCCTTGTCCCGGATGGTTGTGACCGTTACAATTTTGCGGCCCTAGAAAGGGCAACTGCCTGCTTTGGTAGGCAGCCTATTAATCGGCGAGCTGTGCGGTGCGTCATGAGACGTTCCTGCCGGCCCCGCATCTGAAGAGAAAACCCATGTCGATCGACACCCAGAAAGTAATTGAAGAAAACAAGCGCGCCGCTGCTGACACCGGCTCACCGGAAGTCCAGGTCGCCCTGCTGACCGCTCGCATTGAACTGCTGACCGGCCACTTCAAGGAGCACAAGAAGGATCACCACAGCCGCCGTGGTCTGCTGCAGATGGTCAACCGCCGCCGTAGCCTGCTCGACTACCTGAAGAAGAAGGATGTCGCACGTTACAAAGCATTGATCGAAAAGCTCGGCCTGCGCCGCTAATCGAAATCCGCCGCGGCGCAGCGATGCGCCGCGGCTTTGTTTTAAGCGCTTCAAAATCGTAGTAGACCGGCCGGAACCGCCCGGCCAGCCGTTGCCGGCATGGGCTGGCAACGGACCAATCGAAGAAAGCATTTCAAGGATCCCCCGTGGCAAAAATCACCAAAACCTTCCAGTACGGCAAACACACCGTCACGCTTGAAACCGGCGAAGTCGCCCGTCAGGCCGGCGGCGCAGTCATCGTCAAGATGGACGACACCGTGTTGCTGGTCACTGCCGTCGCCGCCAAGAGCGCGCGCGAAGGCCAGGACTTCTTCCCGCTGACCGTTGATTACCAGGAAAAGTTCTACGCCGGTGGCCGTATCCCGGGTGGCTTCTTCAAGCGTGAAGGCCGTGCGACCGAAAAAGAGACGCTGATTTCGCGCCTGATCGATCGCCCGATCCGTCCGCTGTTCCCGGAAGACTACAAGAACGAAGTGCAGATCATCGCCACGGTGATGTCGCTGAACCCGGACATCGACGGCGACATCGCCGCGCTGATCGGTGCTTCGGCTGCACTGTCGCTGGCCGGTACCCCGTTCAAGGGCCCGATTGCCGCCGCCAAGGTGGGTTACAAGGATGGCGAGTACATCCTCAACCCGACCGTGTCGGAGCTGAAGGAATCGCAGCTGGAGCTGGTGGTCGCTGGTACCGCCAATGCCGTGCTGATGGTGGAATCCGAAGCCGCGCTGCTGTCCGAAGAAGTGATGCTGGGCGCCGTGACCTTTGGCCACCGCGAGATGCAGAAGGTCATCAACGCGATCAATGAACTGACCGTTGAAGCCGGCACCAAGCCGAGCGACTGGGTTGCCCCGGCCAAGAACACTGCGCTGATCAGCGCCCTGCAGGAAGCCGTCGGCGGCAAGCTCGGCGAAGCCTTCCAGGTGCGTGACAAGCTGCAGCGTCGTGACGCCATCTCGGCGATCAAGAAGGACGTGGTTGAAACCCTGGCTGGCCGCGTTGCCGCTGAAGGTTGGAACTCGGCCGAGCTGTCGAAGGAATTCGGCGAGTTGGAATACAGCACCATGCGTAACTCGGTGCTGGACACCAAGGTCCGCATCGACGGCCGTGCGCTGGACACCGTCCGCCCGATCGCGGTGAAGACCAGCGTGCTGCCGCGTACCCACGGCTCGGCGCTGTTCACCCGTGGTGAGACCCAGGCCATTGTGACCATCACGCTGGGCACCGCACGCGACGGTCAGATCATCGACGCCGTTGCTGGTGAGTACAAAGAAAACTTCCTGTTCCATTACAACTTCCCGCCCTACTCGGTCGGTGAGTGCGGTCGTTTCGGTGCGCCGAAGCGTCGTGAAATCGGCCACGGCCGCCTGGCCAAGCGCGGCGTGCTGGCTGTGATGCCGTCGCTGGAAGCCTTCCCGTACACCATCCGTGTTGTGTCGGAAATCACTGAATCCAACGGCTCCTCGTCGATGGCTTCGGTCTGCGGCTCCTCGCTGGCCCTGATGGACGCCGGCGTGCCGGTCAAGTCGCCGGTTGCTGGTATCGCCATGGGTCTGGTCAAGGAAGGCGAGCGTTTCGTCGTCCTGTCCGACATCCTGGGTGATGAAGATCACCTGGGCGACATGGATTTCAAGGTTGCCGGTACTTCCGACGGTATCTCTGCCCTGCAGATGGATATCAAGATCGAAGGCATCACCGAAGAAATCATGAAGCAGGCACTGCAGCAGGCCAAGGCTGGCCGTCTGCACATCCTCGGTGAAATGGCTCACGGCCTGACCACCCCGCGTGCCGAGCTGTCGGACTACGCGCCGCGTCTGCTGACCATCAAGATCCACCCGGACAAGATCCGCGAAGTGATCGGCAAGGGTGGTTCCACCATCCAGGCCATCACCAAGGAAACCGGCACCCAGATCGACATCCAGGACGATGGCACCATCACCATCGCTTCGGTGAACAATGCCGCTGCACAGGCCGCCAAGGCCCGCATCGAGCAGATCACCTCGGACGTCGAGCCGGGCCGCATTTACGAAGGCAAGGTCGCGAAGATCATGGACTTCGGTGCATTCGTCACCATCCTGCCGGGCAAGGACGGTCTGGTCCACGTGTCGCAGATCTCCAGCGACCGCGTCGAGAAGGTTGGCGACGTGTTGAAGGAAGGCGATCTGGTCAAGGTCAAGGTGCTGGAAGTCGACAAGCAGGGCCGTATCCGCCTGTCGATGAAGGCCGTTGAAGAAGGCGAGGGCACCCCGGCCGAATAAGGCTGCGGTGTTGTATCGCTGAGAGAAAAGCGGGCCTTGTGCCCGCTTTTCTTTTGCCCGGAAAACAGCAGCCGATCAGTCGCGTAGTGCCGAGCCATGCTCGGCAGGGGCCTTTCCCAACAATCCATCGGTCTTGTGGGTGCGGCGTAAGCCGGGTAGCTGATAGTCGACCAGATTGCGCGTATGGCCGAAGTTTCATTGCTGCCAGCTTCGCGGCTGACGCCGCTCCCACAAGAGATTCCTGCAAGTCGTAGTGCCGGGCCATGCTCGGCAAGGGCTTTGCCGGTAACGCACAGCGGACCCATGCTCCGCTCTACAGACTTCACCCGACAACCCTGATCTGCCATCACCCGGTTCTGCCGATGGAATGCGAGCGCCCATCTGCCAGCATTTCTGAAGATGTAGGCAGGGGTGGATATGGCGGACCAATCGGGCGCTGGCATCGCGGTTCAGCGGCGGGGAAATGCCGCCCTCGTCGGAAAAGCCGTCACCATCTGTTTCCTGACCGGCATCTGTACGGCCATTCTGGCGCCCGGCTTACCTCCCGTCAGCCTGCGTTGGATGGCTCTGTTGGCCGGCGCACTGTTATGGCTGGCAACTCCGCGCTGGCGCTGGCTGGGCGCGATATTGGCCGGCTTGGGCTGGACCTGCCTGCATGCAGGCTGGGGCTTGGATCAGCAGCTGGCAGCACACAGGGAAGCGCAGGAAATCACGCTGACAGGCCTTGTAAGCAGCCTTCCGCAGCACGAGATCCGCCGCAGCCGCTTTCAACTGCGTGTGGACGCCAACACTGATGTCCCCGCAGACCTGCGCGGGCGCACCCTGCAGGTCGCCTGGTACGACGATTTCGGCGCGACAGTGCCGGGTCCGCGCCTACAGGTGCATGCGGGCGAACGTTGGCAATTGAATCTGCGTCTGCGTGCTCCACGCGGGCTGGTCAATCCTGGTGGCTTTGACGCGGAGCGACATGCTCTGGCGCAAGGTATCGCTGCCAGCGGAGTTGTGCGCAAGTCGCCCGCGCCGCAGCTGCTATCGACGGCTGCTGGCCTTGGCGCGTGGCGTGAGCGCATGGCGGCAAGAATCGCGGTGCAAGTGCCGGCCGCATCCTCGCGCTATGTTCAGGCCCTGGCGCTAGGCGATACACGCGGTCTCGGCGAAGGCGACTGGCAGGTGCTGCGCGCAACCGGCCTGACCCATCTGATAGCCATCTCGGGTTTTCATGTGGGCATGGTCGCGCTGTGCGCGGGGTGGCTGGTGGCAGGTCTATGGCGGTTGCTGCCTTGGTTTGGGCGTTACTGCCCGCGCCCGCAGGCCGTCGCTATAGGTGCGTTGCTTGGGGCAACGACGTATGCGGCAGTGGCTGGGTTCGGCTTGCCAACGGTGCGCACCGTGTTGATGGTTGCGGTGGTGGTGCTGGCGCGGCTCGGTCGCAGGCCGGTCGATGTGGCTGGTGCTCTGGCATTGGCAGCGTTGGCAGTGTTGTGGCTGGCGCCGTTGTCGGTGCTGACTGCCGGGTTCTGGCTCAGCTTCGCCGGGGTGGCGTGGCTGCTGTGGTGTCTGCCGGAGCGCGCACATTGGCTGCGCAGTTTCCTGTCCGCGCAGCGGGTGGCGACGCTTGGGCTATTGCCATTGACCGTGCTGCTGTTCGGCCAGGCCTCGGCGATCGGGCCGCTGGCCAATCTGCTGGCGATTCCGTGGTGGAGCCTGGTGGTGGTGCCGTTAGCGTTGCTGGGTACGGCGCTGGAGGCGATGAGCAGTGGTGCGGGCAGCTTGGCATGGCGTGCCTCGGCATGGTGCTTTGACCAGAGCTGGCCGTTGTTCCAAGCGTTGGGTAGCGGCCGCTATTCATTGTGGTGGTTGCCCGAGCCCGGGTGGTTCGCCTTGCCCTTGGCATTGCTGGGCGCGGTGTGGCTGTTGCTGCCGGCTGGTGTCCCGGGCAAGTGCCTGGCAGTTCTGCTGTGGTTGCCGTTATGCCTGCCATGGCGCGACAAGCCCGAGTCTGGCGAGTTCGAGCTGCTCACGCTGGATGTGGGGCAGGGTTTGGCAGTGCTGCTGCGCACTCGTCAGCACGCACTGCTGTTCGACACCGGGCCGGCGGTAGCTGACGGCTTTGATGCCGGCGAGCGGGTGGTGGTGCCCGCATTGCGTGCCTTGGGCGTGCCGCGTCTGGACCGGGTGGTGGTCAGTCATGGCGATCATGATCATGCCGGCGGACTGGCTGCGGTGCAGGACGCTCTGCCTCCTGCACAGGTGTTGATGCCGCCAGGGCTGGCCTTGGGCGCAGGCGGCGAATCTACCTGCGAGGCAGGTCAGGCGTGGCAATGGGACGGGGTGCTGTTTGAGTTTCTACACCCCACGCCGGGTTTTCCCTATCTGGGCAATGAGTCCAGTTGCGTGCTGCGTGTCCAAGGCACTTATGGAGCGGCCTTGTTGACCGGCGACATCGGCGAGGTGATCGAGCAGCGCCTGCTCAAGCACATCCCGGCAAAGCTGCGTGCTGATGTTGTGCTGGTTGGTCACCATGGCAGCGGAGGGTCGTCCAGCCATCGTTTTGTCGCGGCAACCGATGCGCGGCTGGCGCTGATCTCCAGTGGCCATGGCAATCGCTTCGGCCACCCGCGGTTTGACGTGGTGGCGCGTTGGCAGCGTTCCGGGGCCGAGGTGCTGACCACGGCCGGGAGCGGGGCGCTGCAGGTCTGGCTGGGCAGGGAGGGTTTACAGTTGCGTGAGCGCAGAATCTGGCGTTCACGGCTATGGGACGCCGCTGAGCGGGTGCGGGCGGCTGCTATCCTATCTGACATCAAATACGCGGCCACGGCGCCGGAGGGTTGAAACGTGTGGGAATTGGTCAAAGCCGGCGGATGGCCGATGGTGCCGTTGCTGTTGTTGGGCGTGCTGGCGTTGGCGATCGTCCTGGAGCGTTTCTGGAGCCTGCGCCGTAACGAGGTGCTGCCACCGGGTCTGGGCCAGGAGGTCCGCAACTGGGCTGCGCGCGGCAAGCTGGATGCCTCGCATATTGATTCCCTGCGCGCCAACTCGCCGTTGGGTGCATTGCTGGCGGCCGCGCTTGAGGCGCGCAATCGTCCGCGTGACCAGATCCGTGAGCGTATCGAAGACACTGGCCGCCATCTGGTGCACCGGATGGGCCGTTTCCTCAATGCCCTAGGCACCATCGCCTCGGCTGGCCCGTTGCTGGGTTTGTTGGGTACGGTGGTCGGCATGATCCAGATGTTTCTGGGCATTCTCGATCACGGTGTCGGCGACGTCGGTCAGCTCGCTGGCGGTATCGGCAAGGCGCTGGTGTGTACCGCAACCGGCATGATGGTGGCGATCCCGGCCTTGATGTTCCATCGTTACTTCCGTGGCCTGATCGATGGCTATGTGATCGAGATGGAGCAGGAAGCCAGTGCGTTGCTGGATGCACTTGATGGCCGGCCGGCGGTGATGGCTGCCAGCAAGGCCGCCGCGCCGCGTCCAGCGGCAACCGAGAAGGCCTGAGCCCATGCGGATTGGTAGCAATAGCACTCAGGATGAGCCGCATATCGATCTGGTGCCATTGATCGATGTGATCCTGGTGCTGATCATCTTCTTTGTGGTCACCACCACCTTTGATGCGCGCTCGACGTTGCAGGTGCAGTTGCCCACGGCCAGCGACCAGAAGACCAGCTCGCCGCAGAGCTCGCTGAGCGTGTTGGTCAATGCCGACGGTCGTTACTTCGTCAACGATCAGGAAGTGCTGCGCACCGACATCGAATCGCTGAAGCAGATCATCGCGCAGTTGGCCGGTACCGATCGCGAGCAGACAGTATTGCTGCGCGCTGATGCACGCACGCCCTATCAGGCTGTGGTCACAGCGCAGGATGCCTTGGGTCAACTCGGCTTTCGCCGGATTGCGATCGCAACCGCACCGGAGGCCAAGCAATGAGTGATAACGAATCGGCCTGGAAGATATACAAGCGCTTGTTGAGCTTCGCCAAGCCCTATCGGCCGCTGTTATTGATGGCAGGCCTGGGCATGTTGATCGAGGCCGGTGCAGGCAGTGGCTTCCTGATCCTGATGAGCCCGATCACCAACAGTCTGGTTAACCCGAAGGACATCAATCAGTGGATGCCGTTGGCCGTCATTGGCTTGTTCCTGCTGCGTGGTGTGGCCGGTTATCTGACCGACATGGGCATGGGCAAGGCTGCACGCAGCATCGCCCGTGATTTCCGGGTGCTGGTGTTGGGCAAGTACCTGCGGCTGCCGGGGCAGCGTTTTGACTCTGAGCCAGTACCATCGATGTTGGTACGGCTGGGCTCGGACAGCGACCAGGTGGCACAGGCTGCGATTGATGCGATGAAGGTGGTGCTGCAGCAATCACTGCAGGCACTGGGTTCGCTGGCAGTGATGCTGTACTACAGCTGGCAGGTGACGCTAGCGATCTTCGTGCTGGCACCGCCACTGGCCTGGGTGATGAACATCGTGGCCAAGCGCTACCGGCGTATCAGTCACCGCATCCAGGAGAGCGGTGCGGATCTGTTGCAGTCAGCCGACCAGGCGCTGTCCAGCCATCAGGAAGTGAAGATCTACGGTGCGCAGCCGGCCGAGTTGGATCGCTATACCGGGTTGGCAAATACCAATCTGCGGTTGGCGATGAAGGTTGAGGCTACGCGCAGCATTTCTTCCAGCATGGTGCAGTTGATCGGTGCAGTCGGTCTGGCTGCGCTGCTGCTTATCGCTGGTCACGAAGCAGCTGCCGGGCGGCTGACAGTGGGTGATTTCGTCGGTCTGTTGATGGCGATGCTGGCGATCATTCCCGCACTGAAGCAGCTGACCAACGTGCAGAACATGACCCAGCGCGGCATTGCCTCGGCACAGCGTCTGTTCGTCGTGCTGGATGCCGAAGATGAAGTCGACAGCGGCAATGTTCCGCTGCAACGCGCCAAGGGCCTGTTGGAGTTCCGTCATGTCACTGCCCGTTATGTGGGGCAGACCAAGCCGGCGCTGGAAGACGTCAGCTTCATCGCCAAGCCTGGCACGGTAACCGCCATCGTTGGACGTTCCGGCAGTGGCAAGTCGACCCTGATCAAGTTGATCCCGCGCTTCTATGAAATTGAAGCCGGTCAGATCCTGCTCGACGGTCACCCGTTGCAGGATTACAAGCTGGCCGATCTTCGTCGGCAGATTGCCTTGGTTGGCCAGCAGGTCACTTTGTTCAACGGCAGCATCGCTCAGAACGTCGCCTATGGTGAGTTGCAGGAGCGCGACGCCGAGGCGCTGCAGCGGGCGATCGAAGGCGCAAATGCCAGTGAGTTCGTCGAGCAGCTGCCGCAGGGCGTGGATGCGCCGGTTGGGGCAAAGGGCGGTCGCCTGTCCGGTGGCCAGCGTCAGCGCCTGGCGATTGCGCGCGCAATGCTCAAGGACGCGCCGATCCTGATCCTGGATGAAGCCACCGCTGCGTTGGACAACGAATCCGAGCGGCTGGTGCAGGACGCGCTGCAGAAGTTGATGCCAGACCGCACCACGCTGGTCATTGCCCATCGCCTGTCTACCATCGAGCACGCCGACCAGGTGTTGGTGATGGACCAGGGGCGCATTGTTGAGCGCGGTACCCATGCCGAATTGCTGGCAATGGGCGGTTTGTATGAACACCTGCATAGCATGCAGTTCCGCGATAGGCAGGAATGATGGCCAAGCAAGGACCGCAAACGCCGGCCTACTGGTATGGCGATGCGCCGGTGCCACTGCTGGCGCGACTGGTTGCACCGTTGTATGGCGCGGTAACCGGTCTGCGCCGCAGCCTGTACCGACGCGGCTGGCTGCGCGCCCGGCAGGTGGCGCTGCCGGTGATCGTGGTCGGAAATATCACTGCCGGCGGTACCGGCAAGACCCCGCTGACCATCGAACTGGTCAACCGCCTGCGTGAAGCGGGTTGGAAGCCCGGTGTTGCCAGTCGCGGTTACGGTCGCGATGAGGCCGATACGGCGCGTTGGGTCACCGCTGATATGGACGTGCGCCTGGGCGGCGATGAGCCGGTGCTGATTGCCTGGAAGACCGGTGTGCCGGTGCGGGTGGACAAGGACCGGGTCGCGGCGGCCAAGGCTTTGCTTGATGCCGGCTGCGACGTGGTGGTCTGCGATGACGGCCTGCAGCATTACCGCTTGGCGCGCGATATCGAAATCGAAGTGGTGGACGCTGTGCGCCGCTATGGCAACGGTCGGCTGCTGCCGGCCGGGCCATTGCGCGAGCCGGTCTCGCGCGCCGCGTATTGCGACTTCCGTGTGGTAAATCTAGGACAGACCAGCGATGCATCCACCCAGGCGGAAGACGCTGGTTTTGGCGAGTGGGCGATGCGACTGTCGATCGATTCGGCGCGGCCGCTGAAGGGCGGTCGCGACAAGCCCTTGAAGGCATTTGCGGGGCTGCGCGTACACGCGGTGGCCGGCATCGCCAATCCGCAGCGGTTTTTCCAGATGCTGCGCAGCCGCGATATCGGCGTGGTGCCGCATGCCTTTGCCGACCATCATCGCTATACGGCGGAAGATCTTTCCTTCGGCAGCGAGTTGCCGGTATTGATGACCGAAAAAGACGCAGTCAAATGCCAGGGCTTCGCCACGGCGTGGCACTACGCGGTGCCGTTGCAGGCCGAGTTGCCGGCGGCATTCTGGGTGGCCTTACTGGACCGCTTGGGTAAGCTTTCCCGCGGCTGAGACAGGCCGTTGTTGCGCATGCTGGAAGGAGTTGAGATGAGCGTTGTTCCCGAATTCGTGGTGGCCATTCCGGCCCGTTATGCCTCCACCCGTTTGCCGGGCAAACCCTTGGCGCTTATCGCCGGGGAGCCGATGGTGCTGCACGTGGCGCGCCGTGCGCTTGCCGCTGGTGCCCGCGAAGTATGGGTGGCAACCGACGATGCACGTATCGCGCAGGCGGTAGCGGGGCTGCCCGGTATCCATGTGGCGATGACCGACCCCACGCATGCCTCCGGTACCGATCGCCTGGCCGAATGCGCGCGCCGGGCCGGTTGGGCTGACGATGTGATCGTGGTGAACCTGCAGGGCGACGAGCCGTTCGCTCCGGCCGCAGGCATCCAAGCGGTCGCTACGATTCTTGCCGACAGCGGTGCACCGATGTCGACGCTGGCAACGCTGGTCGAGGATGCCCCGACCTTGTTTGATCCCAATGTGGTCAAGCTGGTACGGACTGCGCAGGGTGATGCCCTGTACTTCAGCCGCGCGCCGATTCCGTGGCACCGCGATGGCTTCGCTACCAGTCGCGATGTGCTGCCGGCGGGGCAGTGGCTGCGGCATATCGGTATCTACGGCTACCGCGCCGGTTTCCTGCAGCAGTTTGCGGCCATGCCGCCCGGCAATCTGGAGCGGATTGAATCGCTTGAGCAGCTGCGGGTGCTGGAGGCTGGTTTCCGCATTGCGGTGGGCTTGTCACCGGCGCCGTTTCCACCGGGAATCGACACCCCGGAAGACCTGCACCGCGCCGAGGCGCAGATGAAGGCGGCGCAATGAAGCTGCTGGTGGTCTGCCTGGGCAATATCTGCCGCTCGCCGATGGGCGAAGGGGCTTTGCGTGCGCGGATCGCCGAGGCAGGGCTGGGTAGTTGGGTTCAGGTCGATTCGGCTGGCACTTCGGGCCATTGGCATGCCGGGCGCGGCCCGGATCCACGTGCCGTTGCCTGCGCCCGCCAGCACGGCGTGGACATCTCCGCTCAACGTGCCCGTCAGTTGCTGGCCGAGGATTTCGAGGAATACGACCTGATCCTGTGCGCGGATGGCGACAATCTGCGTGATGCCCGGGAGCTGGCGCCGACCGGTTTTGAAGCGCGAGCGGTGTTGTGGCTGCGGTGGGCGGGCATTGACGGGGCCGATGTGGTGCCGGACCCCTATTACGGTGACATGGCAGATTTCGAGCACAGCTGGGCACTGCTCGATACTGCGGCCCAGGCCACAGTGCGCCGCCTGTCGCGGCGCGATGACTCCGGCATAATCCCAGCATGAACGAAACCCGCGTAACCGAACTGCCCACGTCTGGCATCTGGCTGAACGCAGCGCCTGCGACCCTGCAGGACATGCGCGGCCGCCCGCTGGTACTGGCCTTCGTAAACGGCGCCTCGGTGTGGTGCATGCAACGGCTGGCCGAGGTCATGCGCTGGCAGGCACGCAACCCTGGCAAGGTACAGCTGCTGGTGGTGCAGGTGCCGCGCTTCGAGTTCGAGCGCGAGCCGCAACATGCGCTGAAATTGCTGCGTCGGCAGGGCATCAGCGCGCCCGTCGTGCTGGACGCGCAGTGGGATGCCTGGCGCCGGTTTGACGTGCAGTCCTGGCCAACCCTGCTGATGCTCGATGCCTATGGGCAGGAACAGGAGCGCTTGGTCGGCGCGACCGGTGATCTGGAGCGGGCCTTGAACAGTCTGGGTGAAGGCGTGGTGCGTCCGCTGGACGACGACGCCTACGGCGTCCGCGAGATCAACGCCGAGCCGCGCCTGCCGCTGCTGTTCCCGGCCGGTCTGGTAGCTACGGCAGATCGCCTGTATGTGGCCGACACCGGTCATCACCGGATTCTTGAGTGCAACCATGATGGCCGTGTGCTGCGCCAGTTCGGTCTGGGCAGCGCCGATCTGATCAATGGCGGTACCGGCGAGGCAGCCTTCAATCGTCCGCAGGGCTTGGCGCTGGTGCGCGAGATCCTGTATGTGGCCGATACCGGCAACCATGCCTTGCGCAGCATCAATCTGATCAGCGGGCAGGTGGACACTTTGTGTGGCAACGGCCGTGCCGGTGATCCGCGTGCCGGCGTGCTTGCCCAGCCCTGGGACAGCCCGCTCAATCACCCGGCAGCGGTGGCGGTGGCGGACAACCAGGTCCATATCGCGATGGCCGGTGACAATCACATCTGGAGCTATGACCTGGGCACGCGCGAGCTGCGCTGGCGTGCCGGTGCCGGCGCTGTGGAAGTGCGCGATGGCAGTGGCCATCTGGCCGCATTCGCGCAGCCCTGCAGTCTGGTTGCGGTCCAGCAGACGCTGTATGTCTGCGATGCGCTGGGCTCGGCGATCCGTTCGGTACAGCTGCGTGGCGACCTGGTGCAGACGCTGGTCGGGCAGGGGCCGTGGGAGTCGGGCAATGTTGATGGCCCGCGCCTGCGTGCACGTCTGCAGTACCCGTTGGCCCTGGCAATGGGGCCGGATTCACCGCTGTTGTGGATTGCCGATGCCGGCAATGGTTCGCTGCGCACCCTGCGTCTGGGTGGTGGTGACCTGTCTACGGTCAATCTGCCGCGTCGTCTGCATGGTCCGGCCGCGTTGGCAGTGGCTGCAGGCGCGATCTGGATTGCCGAAGCCGACGCACACGCCGTGCTGCGTTTTGATCCACTCAGCGGCGAACTGAGTGAAGTGCCGATTGAAGGATGACCGACGTAGTTGCCAATGAATTCGATGGCAAGGCCTTCGCTGCGGCACTGAGCACCGCACCAGGTGTGTACCGGATGTACGCTGCCGATGACACCTTGCTGTACGTGGGCAAGGCCGGCGCGCTGCGCAAGCGCGTAGGCAGCTATTTCAACGGCTCGCCGAAGAGCCGGCGCATCATGATGATGCTGTCGCAGGTGGCGCGGATGGATGTCACCGTTACTCGCACCGAGGCTGAAGCGCTGCTGCTGGAAAACCAGCTGATCAAGTCGCTGAACCCGCGCTACAACGTCTCGCTGCGTGACGACAAAACCTACCCGCAGGTGTTGCTGACCCGTGAGCAATGGCCGCGGATTGCCTTGCATCGCGGTCCACGTGCATTGCCCGGGCGTTACTACGGACCGTATCCCGGCGTTGGCGCGGTACGCGAAACGCTGAACCTGATGCACAAGCTGTTCAAGCTGCGCAGCTGCGAAGACAGCGTATTTCGCAACCGCTCGCGGCCCTGCCTGCAGTACCAGATCGGCCGTTGCAGCGCGCCCTGCGTGGAGCTGGTGCCACAGGCCGAATACGACGAATCGGTGCGGCGCGCGGCGATGTTCCTGGAAGGCAAAAGCGATCAGCTTGCCGAGGAGTTGATGCAAGCGATGCAGCAGGCCAGCGATGCACTGGAGTTCGAGCGTGCCGCGCGGCTGCGTGATCTGGTGGCGTCACTGCGCAGCATGCAGAACCGGCAATACGTGGATGGGCGTGCTGCCGACCTGGACGTGCTGGCCTGCGCAACCCAGGGCGCCAGCGCCTGCGTGATGCTGCTGGCGTTCCGCGATGGCCGCAACCTGGGTACGCGCGCGTTCTTCCCGCGTACCAATGGCGAAGACAGTGCCGAGGAAGTGTTGGCAGCGTTTGTCTCGCAGTATTACGTCGAACATGAGCCGCCGGCTGAAGTGTTGTTGGATCGGCAGATTCCGGATGCGGAGATGATCGAAGCCGCGCTCAGTGCCTCGGCCGAGCGCAAGGTGGCGCTGAAGTGGAACGTGCGCGGTGAACGCGCCGGCTACGTGGAACTGGCCAGCCGCAATGCGCAGATCACCCTTGTCGCCGAGATGGACAGCGCTGGTGCGCAGCAGGCGCGCAGCGAAGCGGTACGGCAGATGCTGGGTCTGGCCGAGCCGGTCAAGCGCGTGGAGTGCTTCGATATCAGTCACACCATGGGTGAGGCCACGGTGGCCTCGTGCGTGGTGTTTGATGCTGCCGGCCCGGTGCGCGCGCAGTACCGGCGCTACAACATCAGTGGCATCGAGCCGGGCGACGATTACGCAGCCATGCGTCAGGCCATCGACCGCCGCTTCCGCCGTGCGGTGGAAGAGGGCGGGGTGTTGCCGGATGTATTGCTGATCGACGGTGGCGCCGGACAGTTGGCGCAGGCACAGGCGGCGCTGGCTGACCTCGGCGTGGAAGGGGTGATGCTGGTAGGAGTGGCCAAAGGCGTGGAGCGCCGCGCCGGCCACGAAGCGCTGGTGCTGCCTGATGGTCGCGAGCTGCGCCCCGGCGCGGCGTCACCGGCCCTGCAGTTCATCCAGCAGGTGCGTGACGAGGCCCATCGCTTTGCCATTACCGGCCATCGCGGGCGTCGCCAGAAGGCGCGCATGACCAGCAAACTCGAAGATATTCCCGGTATCGGCCCGCGCCGGCGCGCCAGCCTGCTCAAGCATTTCGGCGGGATTGCCGGTTTGAAGGCGGCAGGTGAGGCTGAAATCGCCCGCGTGGAAGGCATCAATGATGCCCTCGCTGCGCGTATCTACGCTAACCTTCATGGTCTGTCGGTACCCGATCCGGCGGCGGAGTAAGTTTGTAATGAAATTGACCATCCCCACCTGGCTGACATTGCTGCGGATCATGATGATCCCGGTGCTGGTGCTGGTGTTCTACTTGCCCTATGCCTGGACCAACTTCGCCTCGGCGGCGATTTTCGGCCTGGCGGCGATCACCGATTGGCTGGACGGCTGGGTGGCGCGCAAGTACGAGCAGCATTCGGCGTTCGGGGCATTCCTGGACCCGGTGGCGGACAAGTTGATGGTGGCGGTGGCCTTGTTCCTGATCGTGCAGGGGCATCCGACGCCGTGGATGGCGTTCTGGGCGGCGGTGATCGTGGGCCGTGAAATCGCAGTATCGGCGTTGCGCGAGTGGATGGCCGAGATCGGCCAGCGCGCCAAGGTGCGGGTGGCGATGATCGGCAAGGTCAAGACCACCGCGCAGATGGTGGCGTTGCTGTGCCTGTTGTACTCGGTGTCGCCCAATACCTCGTACAAAACCATCTGGATGGGTGAACCGGTTTTCCATATTGGTGACTGGATGTTGGCCATCGCGGCTTTGCTGACTCTGGTGTCTGCGCTGCAGTACCTGCGTGCGGCTTGGCCGAGCCTGCGTGAAGATGAAAAAGCTGCGCGCAATGGTGCGGTTAAAAAGTGAACAGGCTGTTGACACTGTGGCCAATGCATGTAGAATTTCGCCTCCCAAGCGGGAATAGCTCAGTTGGTAGAGCGCAACCTTGCCAAGGTTGAGGTCGCGAGTTCGAGTCTCGTTTCCCGCTCCAGTTTCAAACATCTTTCCACGCGGTTTATGGGTAGATGAGTAAATAGATGTAGCAAGCCTGCGGGAATAGCTCAGTTGGTAGAGCGCAACCTTGCCAAGGTTGAGGTCGCGAGTTCGAGTCTCGTTTCCCGCTCCAGTCTTGCGATACATCTTCGAATGCTGGTTGCTTGTTTTTCAGGCGCCGCATTCAATCCGCGGGAATAGCTCAGTTGGTAGAGCGCAACCTTGCCAAGGTTGAGGTCGCGAGTTCGAGTCTCGTTTCCCGCTCCAGATAATGACCTGCAGATTCCATGTGAAATCTGCAGGTGAGAAAAGGCCCCTGACGGGGCCTTTTTTATTGTCTGCAATTTGCCTTCAGCCAGCTGTTGCCGGCAACGGCAGCAGTGGCGATGCGAAGGATCGCTCAGCGCGCGCCGTGCGGGAGCGGTTCGGTGGTTGGGGAGTTGGCAGCCGCACTCCATGCACGCAGCCCGATCACGGCAAGACCGAGGAAGAATACGTACAGCGCCGCAGTCACGTGCAGTGACTTGAACATATAGGCGCCCACGTAGACCACATCGACCACGATCCACAGCCACCAGGTGGCGGTGTGGCGGCGTGCCTGCCACCACTGTGCGACCAGGCTCAATCCGGTCAGCATCGCGTCCAGCCACGGCAGCGATGCGTCGGTGAAGCTGTGCATGCCGGCACCAAGGGCGATGCCGCCGAGCAGGCCGATGCCCAGATCACGCAGCATCTTGCTGCGTGACAGGGGCACGATGCGCACGCTGCCTTCGTCGGCGGCGTGGCGGCGCCAGTTGACCCAGCCGTAAACCAGGAAAACGGCGAAGGCGAGCTGCAGCAGCGTGTCCGAGTACAACTTGGCTTCGGCGAACACCAGTGCGTACAGCGCCACCGACAACAGGCCGACCGGCCAGGCGACCATCCGCCGTTGTGCCATCAGCCAGACGCCGAGGATGCTGCATAGCGCGGCCGACCATTCGAGCGTTGCGCCGCTCACAGTGCGATGCTCACCGATACGCGTGCCTGCCGCGGTGCGCCCGGGAACAGGTAGTAATCGCCCATGCTGCTGCCGGTATCGCGCCAGTAGAAGCGATTGAAGAGATTGTCCACCGACAGGTTCCAGTTCACTGCGTGGCCTTGCAATTGATGCTGGAAGCCCAGGCCGGCATCGAACACGTTGTAACTCGGTGCGCGAACTGCACCATCAGCACGCGCGGTATTGGCCGAGGCGTAGCGCCAGCCGCCGGTCAGGTCCAGCCCTTCAACGAAGGGCAGCGCATAGCTCAGATGCACGCTGGTGCGCAGCTTGGGCACGTTGACCAGTTGGTGACCTTCGTAACTCGGCGTGCCGGTGTCGCGCGCACGCGCCCGCAATACGCTGGCGCTGGCGGTGATCTGCAGTGCATCGGTGAGCTGGCCGTTTGCGGTCAGCTCCAAGCCGACGTGGGCCTGCTTGCCTTGCTCGACGAAGGTGTAGCCGACATCACTGCCGTCGGGCTTTGCGTACTGGTACGGCTGGGTGGTGCGGAACAGTGCAGCGCCCAGGGTCAGTTGCTCGCTGCTGGCGTACTTCACGCCGACTTCGAGCTGGCGCGATTGCACTGCCGGCAGGAAGGTATCGGCATTGGCAGTCCAGAACGGTGCTTCCTGGCCGAGCGAGATGCCTTCGACATAGCTGGCGTAGGCATTGATGCTGTCGCTGGCCTTCCACATCACCGCGGTCTGCGGCAGGAAGCGCGATAGACGGCTGCGACGTTCTGGGTTGCCACGCTTGTCGTAGGCGCGCTCGTCCAGGCGCACGTAGCGGCCGCCGGCCAGCCACTGCCAGTCTTCATTGAGCTGGATGCGATCCAGTGCGAATACCGCGGTCTGGCGGCTGTCCAGGCGACGTGCGGACGCGCCCGGCATCAGCGGCGAGGGCTCGAATACCGGCAGCTGCTTGTCATGGATGTTGACCGTGCCTACGTACTCGTTGACGTTGCGGCGCTTGTCGACGGTGCGACGGAACCGGTCAGCACCGATGGTCAGCTGATGCCCGATGCTGCCGGTGTCGAAGCTGCCGCGCAGCTCGGCGCGCAGTTCCTGGTTGCGACGGGTGTCGTCCGGGCTGCGGTAGTCGTAGATGTCGTAATCGCCGTTAGGCGCGAAGTAATTGCCGGGCACGCTGCCATCGGCGCATTGCGCGGCGTAGTAGCAGCCATAGGCGAAGGCGACGTTGTCGTCGATCACCGTGCGGCTGTGGCTGACGGCAATGCGCGATTGCCAATTGGCGTTGAAATCGTAGGTGTGCAGTGCGGTGATGTTGGTGCTGGCGATGCCTACCGGCTTCTGCCACGGCTGATAGCCGAGCAACTGCTCACGGTCCACGCCGGTCGGCAGTTCACGTCCGCCCAGCAGCTGGTAGCCGGAGGCCGAGCGCTGCGCGCTGGTCTGGTAGTTGGCGTCGACTTCGAGCTTGCCGCGCTCGCCGATCAGCCAGTCGGTCGCCAGTGAATAGAAATTGCGGCGGCCATCGGCATGTTCGATATAGGAAGCGCTGTCGTCCCACGCTGCGTTGAAGCGCAGGCCGATGCGCGGGGTCAGCCAATGGCCGACGTCGATGGCGGCGTAGCGCGAGCCTTCGTTGTCGGTGCCCAGGGTGACGGTGCGTACTTCGGCCGGCCGCTTGCCGACGTAGTTGATGATGCCGCCCGGCGCCATTACGCCGGCCGCCAGACCTGCTTCACCCTTGAGCACTTCAACGGCTTGCAGATTTTCCAGCGCCAGCCGCTGTTCACCGGCAATCGACATGCCGTTGAAGCGGTAGCCGGTGGCGGTGTCCAGCGCGAAGCCGCGGATGGCGACGTTCTGGTAATAGCCGACCGGGGCGTAGGCGTCGCCCAATGAGGCGTCATTGCTGGCCAGCTCGGACAGCGAACGCACCTGTTGGTGGTCAAGGAAGTCGCGGTCCAGCACGTTCATCGATGCCGGCGTGCTTTTCCAGTCGCCGCTGCCAAAGCTGTTGGCGCGGGAATTGTCTGCTTCCGGCTGACGGGCCTGTACGCGTACGGCGGCCAGTTCGGTCGGGGAGTGTTCGGCAGCAGCATCAAGGCCGGTGTCGCTGGCGTACAGCGGCAGGGCGGCGCTCAGGGCGAGAGACAACAGCGTGGGGCGCAGGCAGCGGTTCATTCGATTCGTCTTCAGGCAACAAGGGAGACGAAGCGAAGGCGCGCATGCGCAGCGCCAATGACGGCGCGACGGCTGCTGCTCAAAGCTCCCTACGCCGGTGCAAACCGGATCAGGTTCCAAGGGACTCTCTCAGCCTGGCAAATCCAGGCACCCCCGCTTCAGGGCGCCATTTCACTACAAATGCGAATGATTTGCGAGTCGGGCCGCTTCAGGCAGCGGCGTGCAGCGACTGCAGCAAGGCCTGGCCGGGGGCGCTGGCGAACCATTCGGGGTGGCCCAGCATGAACGGCCGCCAGGCCACATCGGCATTCGCGGTGGAGCCGGTGATGCCTTCGAAATATTCGACTTCAGACAGTGCAAAGTCGAAATGCACCATTGGCAGCAGGTCGGCCAGCAGGTGTACCCGCTCAGCCGACAAGGGCGCTACCTCGCGGTAGCCTTCGAGCAAGGCCAATGCGATCTCGACACGTACCGCCTCGGCGCCGCGTTCCAGTTCCAGCCAGGCGATGGCATTGCGCTCGATCGCCGTGGCCAGGTCGAACAGGGCGCTGGTGGGGGAGGCCAGGCCGAAGTCGAGCACGCTGCTGACTTCCATCGCATTCTCACCATGGCCCCACAGCAGGTTGGAGACATGCCAGTCGTTGTGTGCCCAGAGCCGAGGTTCGGCCTGTAGGCGTGCTGCCAGGCCGATGTGCCAAGACATGACGCTGTGCTGCAGTTGTTGCTCCCAAGGAATGCGCGACAAGTAGCAGGCCAGACCGGGTCGGTTGCAGAGATCGGCTTTGAGGGCCGCGATCGGGTCTTCCGCACGGATCAGCTCATCACGTGCGACCAGTAGGTGGGTGCTGCGCTGGGGCGCGTCATAGCTGGAGGAGGCGCGGTGCAGGGTGGCCAGCATGCGGCCGGCAGCGCGCGCGCGTTCGACTTCGGTCAGCAGCGTCCACGATGGGGCATCCCGGTACAGGTCCTGTCCATCGGCCACGGCGTGCAGCTCGTAGGTCCAGTCGCCATGTTCGATGGCGGTCTGGTCATCGTGGCCATGCAGGAGCTGGGTAACCGGCACCCCTGCCTTGGCGAGGTGGGTGATGAAGTGATGCTCTTCCTGCAGGCAAGCAGCGCTACGGACCAGTCGATGGTGCCGTTTGACGAAAACCTTGCTGTGCGAGCCCTGAACAATAGCTGCGGCCGACATCGGTCGCGGACTGTGCCAAAGCAGGGTGCTGCCAGCGTCCAGCTGCGGGTAGTAATGGCACAACCAGGCAAGCTCGGTCGCATTGATGGCGGGCCAGTCGGCGGCCACCTCATCATTGTTCAGGCCTTGCACACGGTGTGATTGCTGGGTCATCGGAACAGGCTAGGACAGGTGATACGAGGGAGGCGCGATGGTACGCCAGCCCCGCCAAGGCTGCTGAATGTAGTGCCGAGCCATGCTCGGCAGGGGCCTTCCCGGTGTAGTGCCGAGCCATGCTCGGCAAGGGGGCCTTCCCGGTGTAGTGCCGAGCCATGCTCGGCAAGGGCCTTCCCGGTAAAGCCCCAGCCAAGCATGGCTCGGTTCTACAGGGGTTGCAGATCCAGCGCAGACAGTCAAACAACCCATGTGAAAGGAATTGTTAAAAAGCGCTGGCGTGCCCCTGCCGAAGTCTGTATCATTCGCCCCACACCGCGGGAATAGCTCAGTTGGTAGAGCGCAACCTTGCCAAGGTTGAGGTCGCGAGTTCGAGTCTCGTTTCCCGCTCCAAATCGGAAAGGGCCCCCGCAGCGGGGTCTTTTCATGTCGAGGCGGTGTAGTGCTTCGGCGGTGCAATTGTTTGGCCTGGTAGCAGAGTGGTTATGCAGCGGATTGCAAATCCGCGTACGCCGGTTCGATTCCGACCCAGGCCTCCAAGTAGTAAGCAAAAAGCCCTGAGAAATCAGGGCTTTTTTGTTTTTCGTAATTTCTGGGCCTTTCGCGAAATATCCGCATTCCGGGGCGAGATGTCCCGTTTGCGACTCGTTTTCGCGTGGCAAACTCACGTCAGCATACCTAAAGTGCCTGTACGCGAGTTTGCTGGAAGGTCATGGCGACAAAACGAAAGCGGGGGGACTCCTAGCACTACATCGTGGGCGGGGTAGGGCTGCTTCCCAAGCCGATCTACCTCAGTTTTGGGGTGGAGAAGGAGGGGGATGAGTACGTTGCAAGGTTGGAAGCGTTGCTCGATCGGGGAGTGGTGCCGGAGGAGTTCGTAGCGCCAAAGACCGATCCCAAGCGCCTCCGCGGTCGCGTGTCGGAGTGCTGCAGTAAACAGGCCATCTCCGTCGATGATGCCAAGCTGCTGCCGGTTGTGTTGTCGCGACTTCTGATAGAAATGGCCATGGCCGACCTCACGTTCTGTTGGGTAACCGAATGGGTCGCCTCGATGAAGCGTGCCCACACTCTGTCGCCATCAACATTTCGGCACCAGGTCGGTGTCCAGTCCCGCGCGCTGGACTGGCTCGCGGCCCAAGGCGAGCTCCCGACAAACCCATTGCGTTTGCTTCCCCGGGGCTACTCGGCCTACACGGCCGATGGCGCCGCTGTACGGGCCTGATCCGAGCCGCGCGGACATAGTTCGCGTGTTTCACGGGATAACCTGATTGGCACTGGAGGAGCGCAATCGCCGGTCGCGCAGTTTTATCGACGCCCGGACTCTTTGGGGGATCACCGACTGCATCGCGCAGTTCGAGCGGGATCCAGGCGAGCAGACTCGTCGCAATCTGGGCGCGTTGAAGGCGCGCGCTGCCCTGGCCCGCGAGCAGCTATTTCCGGAGAGGCTGGAAGAGCGCATGCCGCAGATTGCTGCCGTAGCGATGGGCTACATGAAAGATGAGCGCTTGAGCAATCGCGAGCGAGCCGCGGCCATGGGGGTCAGCGAGTCTGCGTATCGCCAAGGTTGGTCAGGTGTTGTCGATTGGCTGCTGACCCGGATTGTAGAGGCGGAGCAAGATGCGGCGCGGGTGTTCAGCCGGTCGTTGCGTGAGGAAGGGTCGGCAGGTTTAGTTTTGATCTAAAGAGCGCAGGCCTGCAGACCTGCCCCGGCGTGCGGGAGGGGGGGAATGGGTGGCACAGTTCGCTATTGGTTCGGGACCCATTAGTATGAGCGGCCAGATCATTGTCACTTGTCCAGGGGGGGAAGAGGTGATTAAGTTAAGGTTGATGGCGCTTTGCGTCTTAGGGACTACTCCGGCTGCTGGATTCGCAAATGACCTATTTGCGGTTACTCCGTCGGGGAGTACCGAAATGTTCTTCTCAGGAAAGGCCGCGGAAGTAGCCGGGAAGATATCCGGGCGTTGCATGGATTTGCGATGGACAGTCGTATCATCCAACGAAACAACGGTTGTCTGCGACTCACCCTTGAGCACCGGGCAGTCAATTATGGGCCAACTGCTACTGGGCAACAGCTACTCGACGCCGCCCAAGCGATTCTTTCGTTTCAACATTAGCGAGAACGCCGGGATTTCGAGGGTGCAGGCTGCCGGATGGATGGAGACGCAAATGGCGTTCGGTCAGATCCAGCGGGTCGATTTTTCGGGGGCCGATTTCCACAACGGCATCATGGGCTTCATGGGGGCCGCCGGCGGGAAATTCCCGGTGGGGACAACGTTTCCGAATCATGTAGTCATGGGGGTTGACGTCGAAGCCACGCAACAAGGCCGCTACGGAGCTATGCGAATCACTGGGGTACGGCCAGACTCAGCCGCGATGCGAGCCGGGATCGTTGTCGGAGATGTAGTGACTCGAGTCGCAGGCCGCAGGTTCAAAAATGACGACGAATACCTGGCTGCCACAGAGAAGGCGGCCAGTTCCGCAACATATCCCGTCGAGCTTACGAGGAATGGAGCGACAATAAGCCTCACGTTGGATCGTGAGTTTCGCCCGGCTTATGTGGAAGAGGTGCTTGCAGAGGCAGAGCCCCGGAACACTCCATCAACAAGTACACCGTCGTCGTCAGTGGCGGATGAGTTAGCTAAACTACTGAAGCTGAAAGAGCAGGGAGTGCTGACGCAGGAAGAGTTTGATTCTCAGAAGGTAAAGCTTCTAACGCAATGACCTCTTCTTGGCGAATGCGCAGGTGATGCCTGTGCATTTTTGCCTTGCAGTCCTACTGGCGGCCTCCCAAATCTTGAGCCGATCTAGGGTAGAAAAATCGGCGTGTTTGGGGCTGTCCGAAATGCGTCGCCGAACTGCGCTGGCGCGGCATTTCCCAGGGACGAATGCGGACGGAAATGATTGTAGTCGGTTCTCCAGCTTTCGATCTTCTGGCGGGCGTCGTCAAGGGGCAGGAACCAGTGCACGTTCAGACATTCGTCGCGGAATGAACCATTGAAAGATTCGACGAAGGCGTTAACGGTCGGCTTGCCAGGGCGCGAAAAATCGATCGTAACGCCGTGATCGTATGCCTATTTGTCCAGAGCGATGCTGATGAATTCAGGCCCATTATTCGCCTGAACCCGGCGCGGTGAAACGCGTTCCTGCCGCAGGTGTTCCAGCGTTTCGACAACATCTTCGCTGCGTAGGCTCTGCCCCATGACAATGGCCAGGCATTCGCGGCTGAAGTTGTCGACCACGGTCAGCGATCGAAAACGGCGTCCATCGAACAGCGCATCGCTAACGAAATCCATGCTCCAGCTCTGGTTGGGAGCGGTGAGTACGGGTCGATCCAATCGATCCGCAGCGGCCCTGCGCCGCCGCGGTCGCTTTGAGCGCAGATTCAGCCCTGCCAGCTTGTACAGCCGATGCACGCGCTTGCTATTGATCGGCCAGCCTTCACGACGCAGCAGGATGTGGATGCGCTGGTAGCCGTAACGCACCCGCGTCTGGGCTATCTCCATGATGCGCCGCGTCAATGGCGCCCCCAGAATTTTGCGCACTGGTTTGTACGTCAACCCGGAAAGGGCCTGGCGCATCACGCCACATGCCCGCCGGCTGTCAGTTGCCGATGCGCGCCGCGATTTCATTTTCAAGGTGCGCAAATGCACGCCACTCGATTGCCTGCAGCTGTGTGCGTTGGGCAGGTGGCAGCGCGCCAATCAGCATCGCTGCGCCGAAGTCGCTCAGTACTGCCTCGCCGGTGGCAGGGTTCCACAGGATGTTATGGGCATACAGGTCGCCATGCAGCACGCCCTGCGCATGCAGGTGGGTGAGCGCCGCGCGGACGCAGCCCAGCAGGCGTTCGGCGATGGCGGGCGAAAAGCGCGCATCCGCTGCATAGACATCGCGCGTGCAGCTGGCAAGGCTGGGCGGGCCGGCAAGGTTGACGTATTGTGAGGAAAGCAAGGGCATCGCCACTGCCAATCGCCCTTGAGGGTGCCCTTCAACTACAGCCAGTGGCGTGAGCAGGTTCGGGTGCCCGGCTGCGACCAGCCCTGCAGCCAGCTCTGACTGCGGCGTCCCATCGCTGGTAAATGCCGCCTTGAATACTTTGACGGCAATCGTTTCGTTGCTGTGTTTGCGTGTGGCGCGATGGATGTGCCCACTCGCCCCTTCACCCAGCAGCTCGCCAATCTCCAAGTCGTCGTGGTGGATGGCATGGTGATGCGCATCCGCCAATGCGGTGTGTTCGGCATCCGCAGTCAGCGGATTGCCGGCCAATGCCGGCCAGGCCAGATTCGGCAAGGTAAGCAATGTCGCTGGAATTTCACTGAAGTGATTGCTGGCAATCCGCAGCAGCTCCAGTGCCTTGCAGTCACTGAGGTCGGGCAGGGCAGTGAGCTGGTTGCAGGAAAGCATCAGCTTCTGCAGTCGTGGCCGCTGGCCAAGCGCCGCTGGCAACTCACGAAGCCGGTTGTCGGTCAGGATCAACCAGCGCAGCCGTGCAGGCAGGCTGTGTGCGGATACCTGCGTAATCGCGCAGGCCTTGAAGCCGACCATCTCGAGCTGCTCGCACTCGCCAAGTGCAACAGGCAATTGCGTAAACGGGTTGTTGGAGCAGAACAGGATGCGCAGCTTGTGCAGCTGCCGCAGGTCATCAGGCAGCGAGGTGAGTTGGTTGCCGGAGAGATCCAACACTTCCAGCGTCTCGGCCAACGTGAACAGCGCCTGCGGGAATTCGGTCAGGCCGAGATTGACCAGTCGAACAGATTGGGCACCGCTGAGTGCGCCGCTTTTCAGATCTTCAAGGGTATGCATGCATGGCTAGTGTAGCGACACCCGGTACGAGACTTTTGTAGGAGCGGCGTAAGCCGCGAAGTAGGCTGATCATCAGATGGCACGGATGCCGAGGGTTCAAACAAGGTCAGCTTCGCGGCTCACGCCGCTCCTACGGGCATGCCTTGCTAGATGCTCGCGGCCGTGAACATCGCCAAGCCGATGCACAGCAGCATCAGGCCGGCGAACGCCAATGGTTTGATCCGCAATCTGGATGCGCTGGCATCGCCTTCTTCGCAAGCTGGGCGCGCGCGATGGATCAGATCCAACGGGTAGTGCTTGCTGGCCATCGCATCGTCACAGGCATCCATGCAGTTGCCGCATTCGATGCAGCTGCTGGAGCGGCCATTGCGGATATCAAGCCCGATCGGGCAGGCCGCAACGCAGGCGCCGCAGTCGGTACAGTCGCCCAGATGGACCGGGCTGAATTTGGGCATGGCGCCGGCAATGGCCGGGTGGGCGGCGCGGAATACATAGTCGGCCGCGGTGGTTGCATCGAGCAGCCCGCGTGATCGGTGCAGCACGCTGGCGTTGTCCTGGCCGCGCTGGCCACGCGGCTCACCGCGCGGCGCGTTGTATTGGATGCAGGGCATACGTGCATCGGCAATCAGCGGTTGCACGCGGCTGTAAGGGCAGAGATAGCTGCAGACTTGCTCGTGCAGATACACCACGTTTGCCCAGGTGGCCAGGCCGTAGAAACTGATCCAGAAGAATTCCCAGCCGCTGAGCGTGAGTGTGAGTGCGCCGTGCGCCAGCTCTGCGATAGGCGTGAAGTAGCCCACAAGGCTGATGCCAGTCCATAGCGAGATTGCCGCCCACAACGCGTGCCGCAGCGGTGTTCCCAGTGGCTTCGCCCTGCCTTTGAAATCGGTCAGGCGGGTCAATCTGCGGAACAGGCGGGTCAACACCGTCTGCGGGCAGGCATAGGTGCACCACAGGCGCCCGTAGAGGCTGGTGGCTAGGCAAAGCAGGGCCAATGCGGCCAGGGCAAGCCAGAGCAATGGTATTGACTGCTCCGGTTGCATCGAGATGCCGGTGACCTGGAACTGGCGTGCATCGATGTCGAGCAGCAACCAGGGCTTGCCGCCCCAGTGCAGCCACGGCAGGCCATAGAATGCCGCCAACATCGCCAGGCTGATGAGCTGGCGGAACCTGTCGCGTCTGCGCGCGTTGCCGGCGCTGGCTTCGCCGATGCTGCGCACTGGCTTCATTCGAAAACTTCCTCCTGCTCGCGTGCGGGGCGCAATAGCAGCGCTGTCACTGCGCACGCGCACAAGGTGCCAGCCCAGAACATGAAGAAGCCAAGCGAGTAGCCCACTTCACGGCTGATTACGTGCTGCGGGAAGCTGATCTGCTGCAGTTCCGGCGGGTCGATGAATGCAAAAAAAACCGCCGACATCACCGCCGCGGTAAAAAAGCTGGGCCACACCACGGCGCCCAGACGTTGGATCATTGGCAGCGGGCGGCGGATGCTGGAGTCGGCAGAAGCGGTCATTGTGGATTCCTGGGGGCCTCTTGGCGAAGGAATAGAATCGGGTTGGCAGCGCTACGGTTCAGCGCCAGCTGGTAACCCAGTGTGCAAGGCTAGGGGCTGCGCGCACGCGCGTCGTTGATCCTGATCAAGAACAGGATGTGGCCGGGCATGGTTGATTTGGGTCAGATAACAGGAGGTGTGTTGTGCGGGCTGGACCGGATGTATGCACTGAGGAAGAGGTTGAGCTGCTGGTTCGGCGCTTCTACGCGCGGGTGCGCGAGGATGCGGTGCTCGGGCCGATATTCGAGGCGCGGGTACACGATTGGGAGGCGCATCTGCTGCAGCTGATTGATTTCTGGTCGGCCCTGCTGCGCGGAACCTCGCGCTTCAGTGGTGCGCCCATGCCCAAGCATCTGGCCATCCCCGGGCTGGAATGGCCGATGTTCGAGCGCTGGCTGGCGTTGTTCGCACAGACCACGGCGGAGCTGGGAAACCCAGCGATGCAGTCCCTGGCCGATGAGGCGGCGGGGCGGGTCGCCGCCTCGATCTGGCGGCGCTACCAGTCCCCTTCGTTCCCGATACTCTGAACGGCAGGGTGGCTGGTCCTGTTCATGAATGGGCAAATTGATCTAACTCAAGGCGAGGGCGCTTGGGCAGGGGCAAGCTGGCAGCATGAACATGCCACTGCCGACCTCAAACGCCCTGGGCTGGACCTTCGATGCGGATCTGCTGCGTCGGCATGACCGGCCGGGGCCGCGCTATACGTCCTATCCAACCGCACCGCATTTTCATGATGGTTACGGTCAGGCGCAGTTCTGCGCGGCGGTAGCGCGTAGCAACGCGGCCGGGCGGCCGATGTCGCTATATGTGCATGTGCCGTATTGCAGCAGCCCGTGTTTCTACTGTGGCTGCAACCGCGTGATCAGCCGCGATCGCAGCAAGGGCGAGCATTATGTCGACCAGCTGCTGGTGGAAGCGGATTGGTTGGCGCCGCTGTTTGCACGTGAGCGCGAAGTGGTGCAGCTGCATCTGGGCGGCGGCACCCCCAACTTCCTGGCCCCCGATCAGCTGCGTCGATTGATTGGTGGACTCGAGAAACTGTTCAATTTCAGCCAGAGCAGTGCACGCGATTTCTCTATCGAGCTGGACCCGCGCTCGGTCAGTGTCGACGACATCGGTGTGCTGGCAGAGCTGGGCTTCAATCGCGCAAGCCTCGGCATCCAGGACTTCGACCCGCAGGTGCAGCAGGCGATCAATCGCGTGCAGGAAGTGGATGAGACGATGGCCATCATCCAGGCCTGTCGCGACTACGGCATGCGTTCGGTCAACGTGGATCTGATCTATGGTCTGCCGTTGCAGACACTTGCCGGTTTTGGCCGCACGCTCGATACGGTGATCCAAGCGCGCCCGGATCGTCTGGCGATTTACGGCTACGCGCATCTACCGCATATGTTCAAAGCACAGCGCCAGATCCAGGACCGCGATCTGCCCGACCCGGAGCAGAAGCTTGCGTTGCTGGGGCTGGCCGTCGAACGGCTGTCGGCGGCCGGTTACCAGTACATCGGCATGGATCATTTCGCGTTGCCGGAAGAAGACCTGTCGCGCGCACAGCGTGCAGGCAGCCTGCATCGCAATTTCATGGGCTATACCACCCATGCCGACAGCGACCTGCTGGGGCTGGGGGTCAGTGCGATCAGTCATATCGACAGCAGCTACAGCCAGAATCCGCGCGATCTCAAGGACTGGGAGGCAAAGATTGCCGAGGGTGGCGTGCCGGTATGGCGCGGGTTGGAGCTGGATGGGGACGACATGCTGCGCGCGGAGTTGATCCAGCAGTTGATGTGCCACGGCAGCGTGGATGGCCGTGCGCTGGCGCGGCGGCATGATGTCGATTTCGACATCTATTTTGCCGAGGAGCTGATTGCACTGCGCCACCTGCAGGATGACGGCTTGGCCAGTTACTGCGATGGTGTGGTCGCGGCCACCGAGCAGGGCAGGCCCTTGCTGCGCCTGATAGCGATGTGCTTTGACCGCTATCTGAAGGCGGCGCAGCAGCCAGCGCGCTACTCGCGGGCGATCGGCTGAGGCCATGCTGGCGGCGGGTTCAGCGCCGCCGCCAATCTTCGTGATTCACAATTGGATCGCAATCAGGCACGCTATGACGATGCCCGGATGGCGAAACTGGTAGACGCATCGGACTTAAAATCCGCCGGCCGCAAGGCCTTGCCGGTTCGATTCCGGCTCCGGGCACCAGTTCGCAACCTCAGGGGATGGCATGAGCGCCGAGATCACCGCCGCGGCATCGCCGCAGATCGCCATTATTGGGTTGGGCTATGTTGGCCTGCCATTGGCCGTCGAGTTCGGCAAGACGCTCGATACCCTGGGTTATGACATCGATACCGCCCGCGTCGCAGAGTTGCAGGCAGGGCACGACCATACGCTGGAACTGGACGACGCCGAGCTGAGTGCGGCGTTACATGCGCGCTACACCGCGGACAAGACCGAGCTGGCCGGGCGCAATGTTTTCATCGTCACCGTGCCGACGCCGATCGATGCCTACGAGCAGCCGGACCTTGCTCCTTTGCGCGGCGCCAGTGCGTTGATTGCGGCTGTGCTCAAGCGCGGGGATCTAGTTATCTACGAATCCACCGTGTATCCGGGTACCACCGAAGAGGTATGCGTGCCGCTGCTGGAGCAAGGCTCCGGGCTGCGCTTCAACCAGGATTTTTACTGCGGCTACAGTCCGGAGCGGATCAATCCGGGTGACCGTCAACGGCGATTGCCGGATATCAAGAAAATCACCTCAGGCTCCACGCCCGAGGCCGCCGCAGTGGTTGATGCCTTGTACCGGCGCATCATCACCGCTGGCACCTGGCCGGCGTCGTCGCTACGCGTGGCCGAGGCGGCTAAAGTGGTGGAGAACATCCAGCGCGACGTGAACATTGCCTTGGTCAACGAACTGGCGCTGATCTTCGACAAGCTGGGCATCGACACGTTGGATGTGCTGGAAGCGGCGGGCACCAAGTGGAATTTCCTGCCGTTCCGGCCTGGCATGGTCGGCGGGCACTGCATTGGCGTTGACCCCTACTACCTGCTGCATAAATCCGAGAGCGTGGGTTACCACCCGGATCTGATCCACACCGCGCGGCAGGTCAATAACCGTGTGGTGGCGCATGTGGTCACCCGTGTACGTGGCTTGCTCGAAGAAAAGAACAAGCCGTTGCAGAGCGCGCGCGTGCTGGTGCTGGGGGTTACCTTCAAGGAGGATTGCCCTGACCTGCGCAACAGCCGTGGGCTGGATCTGGTGCAGATGCTGGCGGCCGCGGGTGCGCAGGTGGATGCGTTTGATCCTTGGGCCGATCCGCGCAATGCGCATGACATGGGCGGTGTAGAGCTTGTGAAGGCGCCCCAGCAAGGTGTCTACGATGCGGTGGTGTTGGCGGTGGCCCATCAACAGTTCCGTGCCTTTGATGCGGCGCAGATCCGTGCCTTGGGTGTGCCGGACATGGTGGTCTACGATGTGAAATCGGCCTGGCCGAGGCAAGTAGTGGACGACCGGTTGTAGAATCCGCCATCCGTGTAGGTTGAGGACGGTAATGCATCGTTATCTGGTTTATGTGCTGGCACTGATCCTGCTGCCAGTATCACTGGCGCTGGCTAGTCACTGGCCTGCTTGGTACTGGGGCGTTGGCCTGTTCGGCCTGATGGCGGTGCTCGGCACCTGGGATGTGTTGCAGCGGCGCAGTGTTCTGCGCCGCAACTATCCGGTGCTGGCGCATTTCCGCTACGGCTTCGAATCCATTGGCCCGGAAATCCGTCAGTATTTCGTGCAGAGCGATCTGGAAGACGTTCCGTTCTCGCGGCAGCAGCGCCAGCTGATCTATCAGCGTTCGCGCAATGAGATGGATGTGGTGCCGTTCGGCACACTGCGCAGTGCGTATGCGGTTGACTACGAATGGATCAATCACTCGCTGGCGCCTACCAGCATTGCGCACCACGATTTCCGTGTGGTGATCGGGCCAGAGTGCGCCAAGCCTTATTCGGCCAGTGTGTTCAATATCTCGGCGATGAGCTTTGGTTCCTTGTCGGCCAATGCGATCCGCGCGCTGAACAAGGGCGCCAAACTTGGTGGCTTCTGCCACGACACCGGTGAAGGTTCCGTCTCGCCGTATCACCGTGAGAACGGTGGTGATCTGGTCTGGGAAATCGGCTCGGGCTACTTCGGTTGCCGCGATGAAAACGGCCGTTTCAGTGAAGAGCGCTTTGTCGAGAACGCGAGCTCCGATCAGGTCAAGATGATCGAGATCAAGCTGTCGCAGGGGGCAAAACCCGGCCATGGCGGTGTGTTGCCGGCGGCCAAGGTCAGTGCTGAAATTTCCGCGACGCGTGGCGTGCCGATGGGGGTGGATTGCGTATCTCCGTCCAAGCATTCGGCATTCTCCACACCGATCGAACTGCTGCAGTTTGTTGCGCGCCTACGCGAGCTGTCCGGTGGCAAGCCGGTTGGTTTCAAGCTGGCCATCGGCCATCCATGGGAATGGTTCGGCATCGCCAAGGCGATGCTGGAAACCGGGATGCTGCCGGACTACATCGTGGTCGATGGTGCCGAAGGTGGCACCGGTGCAGCGCCGGCCGAATTCATCGATCACGTTGGTGTGCCGATGAACGAAGCGCTGATTCTGGTGCACAACACCTTGGTCGGGCTTGGCCTGCGTGATCGCATTCGATTGGGTGCGGCCGGCAAGGTGACCACGGCCTTCGACATTGCCCGCACCATTGCCTTGGGTGCTGACTGGTGCAATGCCGGGCGCGGTTATATGTTCGCGCTGGGCTGCATCCAGTCGTTGAGCTGCCACAACGACAAATGCCCGACCGGTATTGCCACCCAGGACCCGAGTCGCTGGCGTCATCTTGAGCCGGTCGACAAGGGCCAGCGCGTGTTCAATTACCACCAGAACACCATGCGCGCGCTGCGTGACCTGCTCGGCGCTGCTGGCCTGCACGATACGTCCGAGCTGGGCCCTGAGCACATCCTGCGCCGCGTATCGCCGGTGGAGATCCGCTCGCTGGCCAGCCTGTACCGTTACCTCGGACCGGGCGAATTGTTGAACAAGGTGCCTGAGCACACCGTGTTCCGCGAGTATTGGGCTGAGGCGCGCAGTGATTCGTTTACTCCGCCGGCCCGGATTGCGGCGCTGCGTACCAGCAAGATGCGCTGAATGGCGAGGTTCCGTGCCGGCATTCTTGCTGACATACCTGCGCTTTGGGCGCTGCGTACACGCTGTGTGCGCGAGACCTGCTGCAGCCACTATCCGGCAGAGGTGATCGCGCGTTGGTCAGCATCTCCGGCACCACCACAACTGCCGTTGCTGATCGAGGCTGGCGGTTGCGTGGTGGCCGAGGATGCGGACGGGGCGTTGCTGGGCTACGGCGTGATCGATCTTGCGACCAACGAAGTAGACGCATTGTTTGTTGATCCCGACATGTCGGGGCAAGGCATCGGCGCGGCCTTGATGGAGTGCTTGCAGGGCATGTCCGCGCCAGAGCGGGCATTGCAGCTTTCGGCATCGCTGAACGCGGTGCCGTTCTACCTGCGAATGGGATTTGTTGCCGACGGCGAAGCGCTGTATCCGCATCCCAGCGGGGTGGCCTTGGCCTGCATGCAGATGCACAAGGATGGCCGCAAACACAGCGATTGATGCCAGGCTGGGCATTGCGCCCGGCCTGGTTCACGTCTGTGGTCATTGCTTCAGGCCATTGCTGGCCTTTCCCGTCTAGCGCGTAGTGGCTTGCAGCCAGCGTGCCACGCCTTCCGCTGCACGCTGGCCGCTGGCATAGCAGGCGGTCAGCAGGTAACCGCCGGTTGGGGCTTCCCAGTCCAGCATCTCGCCAGCGCAGAACACGCCCGGTTGCGCGGTGAGCATCAGCCCGGCGTCCATTGCTTCCAGCCGCACGCCACCGGCGGTGCTGATGGTTTCTGCCATGGGGCGCGGCCGCAGCAACTGCAGCGGCAGACGTTTGAGCGTGCGCGCGACAGCTTCAAGATCATTGCCGGCATCTTTGCCCAACACTTCAAACAACAGCCCAGCCTTGGCTGCATCCAGAGCAGCTGCACGACGCAGGTGTTCACCGAAGCTGCGGCCCTTGCGGGCGCGGGCGAGGTCGGCGAGCAGGCGAGCTTCGTCACGGCCGGGGACCAGATCCAGTTCCAGTGTCACCGCGCCATCGCGGTTGAGGGTTTCGCGCAGGTCCGCGGCCAGTGCATAGATCAGACTGCCTTCAATGCCGTACTGGCTGACCACGCATTCGCCCTGCAGCGACTGTGCTTGCCCCTGCAGATCGGTCCAGTGCGCAACCACAGGTTTGATCGGTGCGCCGGCATGACGGTCGCGGAAGTGGGCAGTCCAGTCGATGTCGAAGCCGCAGTTGGCCGATTGCAGCGGCGCGGTATCAACGCCGCGTTCCTGCAAAACCGGCATCCAGCTGCCATCGGAGCCAAGCTCCGGCCAACTGCCACCGCCCAGTGCCAAGACAGTGGCATCGGCCTTGACGCTGACCTCGCCTTCAGCGGTTGCCATGCGCAGGCTGCCGTCCGGGTTCCAGCCCAGCCAGCGATGTTGCACATGGAAGCGCACGCCTTGTTCCTTCAGTCGGCGCACCCAGCCGCGCAGCAGAGGTGCTGCCTTGCGATCCACCGGGAACACGCGGCCGGAGCTGCCGACATAGGTTTCCACGCCAAAGCCCTGCGCCCAGCGGCGCAGGGCATCGGCATCGAAGCCGTCCAGCCAGGTTGCGACTTCGGCCTGGCGTTCGCGGTAACGGCTGTCGAACAGTGGGCGCGGGTCGGAATGGGTGAGGTTGAGCCCACCCTTGCCGGCGATCAGGAACTTGCGACCGGGCGAGCCCTTGGCCTCGTACAGGTTGACGGCCAGACCGGCTGCGCGCAGATGCTCGGCGGCAAACAGACCGGCCGGGCCGCCGCCAATGACGGCGACGGTTTTGTCAGCGAGGTTTGACATCGAGCAGTTCTACATCGAAGACCAGTGAGGAGCCGGCCGGGATCGGGCCGACGCCACGGTTGCCATAGCCGTATTCGGCCGGAATCATCAGGGTGCGCTTGCCGCCGACCTTCATGCCGACCACGCCTTCATCCCAGCCGCGGATGACCTGCTTGTCGCCAAGGTTGAAGCTGAACGATTCGCCGCGATCCACCGAACTGTCGAACTTCTCACCGTGCTTGTCGGGCTTGCGCTCGTCGTAGATCCAGCCGGTGTAATGCACGCTGACCTTGCTGCCGGCGACTGCTTCAGCGCCGCTGCCGGGCACGGTGTCGATCTGCTCGAACTTGGCAATGGTGCCGCCCGGAGGCGGGCCCGGCGGGGTGCAGCCGGCGGCCAACAGGGACAGCAGCAGCGGGATGAACAGACGGCGCATGGCGCGCTCCGTTGGAAAGGGGCGTGCAGGGTAGCGCATCGCCGCCGGGTATCATTGCGGCATGGCCAAACTGCTGCTCAATCTGCGTAATGTCGGTGACGACGAAAGCTTCGAGGTCGGCGAACTGCTCGACCGCAATGGCATCGCCTGGTATCGGACAGAACCCAGCCCCTGGGGCATCTCCAATGGCGGGATCTGGCTGCGTGAGAACGATGATCTACCGCGCGCGAAAGACTTGATGGCGCGCTATCAGGCTGAACGCCGGCAACGGGTGCGTGACGAGCGCGAGGCGGCGTTGCGGGACGGCAGTGCGGAGACGTTCGGTTCGATGTTGCGGAGCCGGCCGCTGTTTGTAGTGGCGGTGCTGCTGGGGATGGTGGTGGTTTCGGCTTTGGTATTACTGCCGTATTTCCTGCTGCGAGGGTAATGGAGCGGTGTTGGCGCTGAGCGTCGTGTTCCTACCGAAGGCAAGGATTAGCTCCCTCCCTTTGCCGCAGGCAAGGGGGGGAGAAGGCCTGCTTGCGGGCCACTGGCGCGCGGCCTGATGAACGACCGAAGGCTGTGCCTTCGGGCCGGGCGGGTTGAGGAGGGGGTGGTTTTGGGCTTTTCAGGCACCGCCAGCTTCGCGGCTTATGCCGCTCCTACAAGGCCATTCAGGCATTGCCGGCTTCGCGGCTCACGCCGCTCCCACAAACGTGGCCCGGGGCGGTCGTTTAAACTATGCGCATGATCGTTAATACCGCTGCCTATCTTTTCGTGCCGCTGGCTGATGCCGAAGCCTTGACCGCTACCTTGCATGAGCGCGCAAAGGCGCTGGAGCTGCGTGGCACCATCCTGATCGCGGAGGAGGGCATCAACCTGTTCCTCGCCGGTAGCAGCGACGGTATTGATGGCTTCTACAGCCAGCTCAAGGCCGATGTGCGCTTTGCCGACATGCGCATCAAATACAGCCACAGCCAGATGCAGCCGTTCGCCAGGCTGAAGGCCAAGTTCAAGTCGGAAATCATCAGCTTCCGCCGCGAAGACGGCCAGCCGTTGGATTACCCGCGCGCACCCAGCGTGGCCCCGGCTACCGTGCAGCGCTGGTTGCGGCAGGGTCACGATGACGATGGCAAGCGCGTGGTGATGTTGGATACGCGCAACTGGCAGGAATTCGCCCACGGCACCTTCGAAGGTGCGCTGACCCTGCCAATCGCCAAGTTCACCGATCTGCCAGCCGCGCTGGAGCCGCACCGCGAGGCGCTGGCCGATGCCACCGTGGTCAGCTTCTGCACCGGCGGCATCCGTTGTGAAAAGGCTGCGCTGTGGATGCAGAACGATGGCATGCATAACGTGCTGCAGCTGGAAGGCGGCATCCTCGGCTACTTCGAGGAAGTGGGCGGCGAAGGCTATGACGGCCGCTGCTTCGTGTTTGATGAGCGCGTGGCGCTGGATGCACAGCTACAGCCGCTGGTGGACCGGCAGGACGAAGTCCAAGCCTGAGAAGGCATGGGTTTCAAGCCTGCACAGGTGGGGCGTGGGAAACAGTGTCCCGGTGGAAGTCGCGGTGACTGCATGGAGAATGCAAGGACAAACCCCATGTCCTTTGCATCGTCCATGGAGACCGCCGAATGATCCCACTTTCCATTCTTGACCTGGCCCCGGTCTGCGAGGGCTCAACCCCGCAGCAGGCCTTCGCCAACATGCTGGAACTGGCCCAGCACGCTGACCGCTGGGGCTATCACCGCTATTGGCTGGCCGAGCACCACAACATGCCCGGTATCGCCAGCGCCGCGACCTCGGTGCTGATCGGGCATGTGGCCGGTGGTACCTCGCGTATCCGCGTGGGCTCCGGTGGGGTGATGCTGCCCAACCATTCGCCGCTGCAGGTGGCCGAGCAGTTCGGCACGCTGGCTTCCTTGTATCCGGATCGCATCGATCTGGGTCTGGGTCGGGCGCCCGGCACCGATCAGCCTACGGCGCGCGCATTGCGCCGCTACTTCGACAGTGCCGATCAGTTCCCGCAGGACGTTACCGAGCTGCTGCATTACTTCGCACCGGTACAGCCCGGGCAGACGGTACAGGCCGTGCCCGGTGGCGGCATTCCGGTGCCGGTCTGGTTGCTGGGTTCGAGTCTGTTCAGTGCGCGCTTGGCGGCGGCGATGGGCCTGCCGTTTGCGTTTGCATCGCACTTCGCACCGGATGCGATGGATGAGGCGCTAGCGCTGTATCGCCGCGACTTCCGCCCTTCCGGGCACTTGCAGGCGCCTTATGCGATTCTGGCGCTGAACGTGGTGGCCAGTGATTCGGAGGCCGAGGCGAAGCGGTTGTTCACCAGTCAGCAGCAAGCCTTCGTCAATCTGCGACGCGGCACACCGGGGCGGATTCCGGCGCCAGTGGATGACATCGAATCGTTCTGGGCACCGCATGAAAAGGCCGGTGTCGAGCGTGCCTTGGCGTGCAGCATCGTCGGCGATGCGACGCAGGTAGCGGAGGGCTTGCTGGCCTTCGTCGAGCGCCATCGCCCGGATGAAATGATGTTGGCTGCCAACATCTATGATCCTGCGGCACGTCTGCGATCGTTCGATCTGGCGATGCAGGCATGGCAGCGGGTGGGAGCGGCGTAAGCATCAGCTTCCTGAAGGGCGCAGCTTTGTTGTGCTTGGGGCTTTGCAAGGGAACGCAGCTTTGTAGGAGCGGCGTAAGCCGCGAAGCTGGCGCCAAAGAAACCACCTGTGCCTGTGCAATCTGATCGACAATCAGCTTCGCGGCTTACGCCGCTCCCACAGTGTTGATGTGGCGCCGGTAATGCCTCTGCCGAGCATGGCTCGGCACTACGCTGCTGCTCCCTCCCTTTGGCGTAGCCAAGGGGAGGGTTGGGGAGCGGTGCTGGTAAAGCCTCTGCCGAGCATGGCTCGGCACTACCGTGCACCGCGCGCCGTCAGCTGGTCATGCGCTCGAACAGTGCGATGCTTTCGCTGATCAGCTGGCCGGAGCCGAAACCGAAGAACAGGCCGGCGGCAATCGCGCCGAGCCAGTTGAACAGCATCAGCGCGCCATCGCGTTCGAGCAGTGCCAGTGCGAACAACAGCAGCTGGAAGCCGAACAGGTAGTTAGTGAACGGAATCGGCAGCGACAGCAGCAGGCCGACCAGCAACAGCAGTACGCCGGTGAGCATGCGCGCCGGCAATGGCACGATCAGCACGCCCAGCCGTGGCTTGAGCATCCGGTCCAGACGCTGCAGCGGTCGGCTGATCTTGCTGAGGAACTTGTGCACGGTGCTGCGCTTGGGGCCGCGGCGGGCAATGAAGCCCGGTAGCCACGGCCGCGACATGCCAAACAATAATTGGCTGCCGATCAGGAATACCAGTGGACTGCTGACCGCGCCGCCGATGCCCGGAATCGGGATGAAAGCGGGCAGGATGGCGATGAACAGGAATACGCCGAAGGCGCTCTGTTCCAGGCCTTGTAGAACCTTGCCCAGCGGCAGATGTTCATCCGGGTCGCCGCGTTCGAACATCGCCAGCAGGGTGCGGATGCCTTCATTGCGATAGCCGCCGGTCTCTGTCCTGCTGGCGTCCGGCGAGGTGCCGTCCGGGTCAACCGGTGGTGTCATCAGTGTCTTCTTCCGGCAGCCTGCGCAGCAGCAGCTTGTCGATGCGGGCGCCGTCCAGGTCGACGATCTCGATGCGCCAACCGGCCCAGTCGAAGTATTCGCTCGCGTGCGGAATGCGGCCGAAGTAGTGCATGCACATGCCGGCGATGGTGTAGTAATCGCCTTCCTCGGCGTCCGGCAGCTCGGCACCGTTCATCAGCTCCTGCAGGTCGTCCACCGGTAGCGAGCCGTCGACCAGCAATGAGCCGTCTTCGCGGGTGACAACCAGTGCGTCATCGTCGGTGTTCTCGGTGGCCTGCAGGCGGCCGACCACGGCGCCCATCAGATCAGAGATGGTCACCAGGCCCTGGATCTCGCCGTACTCATCCACCACCAATGCCATCGACTGGTGTTCCTCGCGGAAGATCTCCAGCAGCTTCATCGCGTGGGTGGATTCGGAGACGTACAGCGTCTCGCGCAGGTTCTCGAACAGGTTGTGGCTGCCGCCGCTGAGGCGGGTGACCAGGCTCTTGACCTCGAGAATACCGGCGATGTCCTGGTCGTTGCCGCGATACACCGGGTAGCGCGAGAACGAATGGTCACGCATCGCAGCCAAGTTCTTTTCCGGGTCGGCGTTGGTGTCCAGCCAGGCGATGCGGTTGCGCGGGGTCATCAGGCTGTCGGCGGTGCGATCACCCAGGCGCATGACGCGGTTCATCATGTCGCGCTCGTGGCTGTCGATGACGCCCTGCTCATGGCTCTCGGCCACCAGCATGCGGATCTCTTCTTCACTGACCGAGGCGGACTCGGTCTTGCCCAGGCCGAGCAGGCGCAGCACCAGCCGGGTCGAGTGCGACAGCAGCCAGACGCCGGGGGCGGCGATGCGTGCCAGCCAGCTCATCGGCACCGCGACAATGCCTGCGATATCCTCGGAGCGGGTCAAAGCGACGCGTTTTGGCACCAGTTCGCCGAAGATCAGCGTCAGATAGGTGATAAGTGCGACTGCCAGGGTCTTGCCGAGGAACTCGGACCACGGCTGCACCGCACCGAACAGCGAGAAGTTGGCTGACAGGGCAGGGAAGAGGGCTTGCAGGTGCTGGGCGATAGCGCCGCCAATCGCGTCGCCGCCGTAAACACCGGTCAGGATGCCGATCAGGGTGATGCCGATCTGCACCGTGGACAGGAAGTTCTCGGGTTTTTCGGACAGGGCCAGGGCGCGCGCTGCGCGCTTGCTCGAACCGGCCAACTGCTTGAGGCGGCTCTTGCGCGAGGTCATGACCGACATCTCGGACATGGCAAAGAACCCGTTCAGTAGAATCAGGGCCAGGACGATAAAAAATTCAAACACGGGTCTCTCCCCGGGTTGGTGACAGGGAGGGCGGGTGCTTGCGGCTGCGGCGGGCGCTCAGGAGCGGGATCCGGCGCTGTGGCGGGGGATAAGGGTCGTCTTCCATAGGGTGCACCGCGAGGGCGCTGGGCGATATTAGCAAACCGTCAGGGCTCAGGTGCGACCGCCCGTTCACATTTCAGGGCTAAAAAACTCGCCGGGAATACCCTGAATGCCATCTAGCCGTCATAATTCGCCCCTGATGCCGTCCCTCCCGCGACGGCGAATAGGCTCCCCATGTTTTCGTTGCAGACCATCTTTGGCTCCGGCAAGCAGTTCTATACCTATCTCGACGAGGCCGCGCAGGCAGCCTATGACGGTGCCAAAGCACTGCACAGCATGATGCGCGAGGCCGATCGTCAGCCGGCGCTGGATGCATTCAAGCTTGCCCGTCTGCGCGAACGCGCCGCCTCGGACAAGATCAGCCAGGCACTGGTTGACAGTTTCATGACCCCGATCGAGCGCGAGGACATCGAAGCGCTGGGTTCGGCGCTGTACAAGATTCCCAAGCAGATCGAGAAGTTTGCTGACCGCTACTCGCTGGCCGTGCAGCACCTGGACCAGATCGACTTCGCCCCGCGCGCGGCGATGCTGGAGCAGGCCGCAGGCGTCGTCGTGGAGATGGTCAATGACCTGCGCCACATGAACCTGGACCGCATGACCGCGCTCAACGAGAAGCTGCGTTCGCTGGAGAACGAGGCTGACCGTCTGATGCTTGAGCTGTACCGCGACATCTACTCCGGTCGCTTGGACAACCTGCAGATGTTCCTGCTCAAGGAATTCTTCGAGATCCTGGAAAAGGCCATCGACCGTTGCCGCGAAGCGGGCGTGGTGGCTTACCAGATCGTGCTCAAGAACAGCTGACGGGGACGCTCTATGCTCACCCTCGTCCTGGTGGTGATTCTGGCCGCGCTCGTCTTCGAGTTCATCAACGGCTTCCACGACACCGCCAATTCAATCGCCACCGTGGTGGCAACCAAGGTCCTGTCGCCCGGTTGGGCGGTGATGTTGGCCGCTTTCATGAACCTGATCGGCGCGCTGACCGGCACCGCGGTCGCGCTGACCATCGCCAATGGCCTGCTCAACACCGATGTGGTCGATGTGACCCCGCAGGTGATTCTGTGCGCGCTGCTTGGCGGCATCGTCTGGAACCTGATCACCTGGTGGAAAGGTCTTCCGTCCTCTTCTTCGCACGCCCTGATCGGTGGTCTGTGTGGCGCCGGTCTGGCCGCTGCACATAACAACTGGGATGCGCTGATCTGGTCGCAGAACGTCGGCAACTGGGCGCAGAACAAGGGCCTGTTGTGGAAGGTGTTCGTGCCGATGATCACCTCGCCGATCGCCGGCTTCCTGCTCGGTATCGTGGTGATGTGCCTGTTGTGGGCAATCATCGCCGGCATGGCCCGTGTGGGTGGCATGCTCGGCCGCCTGGCACGCCCGCGTTGGGTCAATGCCTTCTTTGGCAAGGCGCAGATCGTGTCGGCGGCGTACATGGGTTTTGCCCATGGCCATAACGATGCGCAGAAGACCATGGGCATCATCGCGATGACCCTGGTCGGCGCCGAGGCAACCGGCGCGCTGAACGACCTGCCGTCGTGGCTGGCCTTCATGCATCCCGATGCCAATGCCGGCAATGGCATCGCCATGTGGATCGTGCTGACCTGTGCGGTGGTGATGGCTGCCGGTACCGCCTCGGGCGGCTGGAAGATCATCAAGACCCTGGGTCACAAGATGGTCAAGCTGCACCCGATCCACGGCTTTGCCGCGGAGACCAGCTCGGCCACCATTCTGACCCTGGCTGCGCACTTCGGCATGCCGGTCTCGACCACCCACAGCATCTCCACCGCGATCATGGGCGTTGGCTTTGCCAAGAACCCCAAGTCGCTGCGTCTGGGCGTGATCGAGCGCATCCTATGGGCCTGGATCCTGACGATCCCGGCGGCAGGCGGTTGCGCTTACCTGATCCTGCGTCTGTTCGAAATGGTGGGTTGGAACTGAGGTTTTTGGTTCGGAGTCTGCAAACAGAAACCCGCCAGCGATGGCGGGTTTTTTGTTGGGTGGAGCCGGGTGTTGTTGTGCTGTTTGTGGCAGCGGCGTGAGCCGCGAAGCTCGCAAATTATCAGGTGGCAAATGGCCCCTGTCTTGTCGGCAATGCCAGCTTCGCGGCTTACGCCGCTCCCACAAAAGAGATGGCGGCGCGCGGGCAACAAAAAGCCCGCCGGTGAGGGCGGGCTTTCGGTGTGGTGAGATTGCCAGGATCAGGCTTCCAGCGAAGCCAGATCGCCCTTGCTTTCCAGCCAGCCCTTGCGGTCCGGTGCGCGCTTCTTGGCCAGCAGCATGTCCATCAGCGCCGAGGTCTGCTCGCTGTCGTCTACGGTCAGCTGCACAAGGCGGCGCGTATCCGGGTGAATTGTGGATTCGCGCAGCTGCGAGGGGTTCATCTCGCCCAGGCCCTTGAAGCGGGTGACGCTGACCTGACCGCGGATCTTCTCGCGCTCGATCTTGTCCAGCAGCGAACGCTTCTCTTCTTCGTCCAGCGCATAGAACACCTGCTTGCCCACGTCGACGCGGAACAGCGGCGGCATCGCCACGAACACATGGCCGGCATCCACCAGCGACGGGAAGTGGCGCAGGAACAGCGCCGCCAGCAGGGTGGCGATGTGCAGGCCGTCGGAGTCGGCGTCGGCCAGGATCACCACCTTGCCGTAACGCAGGCCGGACAGGTCGTCCTTGCCCGGGTCGCAGCCAATGGCGATGGCCAGGTTATGGACTTCTTCCGAAGCCAGTACGCTGCCCGAGGCGACCTCCCAGGTGTTCAGGATCTTGCCGCGCAGCGGCAGGATGGCCTGGAAATCCTTGTCACGGGCCTGCTTGGCGCTGCCGCCTGCCGAGTCACCTTCCACCAGGAACAGCTCGGTGCGCGACAGGTCCTGGCTGATGCAGTCGGCCAGCTTGCCGGGCAGGGCAGGGCCCTGGGTGACCTTCTTGCGGGTGACCAGCTTTTCGGTCTTCAGGCGGGCGCTGGCGCGCTCGATGGCGATCTGCGCGATCTTTTCGCCCAGCTCCACGTTCTGGTTCAGTAGCAGGCTGAAGGCGTCGTGCACGGCGCCTTCGACGAAGCCGGCGGCCTGGCGCGAGGACAGGCGTTCCTTGGTCTGGCCGCTGAACTGCGGGTCGGTCATCTTCAGCGACAGCACGAAGGCAACCCGGTCCCAGACGTCTTCCGGGGCGAGCTTGACGCCGCGCGGCAGCAGGTTGCGGAAGTCGCAGAACTCGCGCAGCGCCTCGGTCAGGCCGGTGCGCAGGCCGTTGGCGTGGGTGCCGTGCTGGGCGGTCGGGATCAGGTTGACGTAGCTTTCCTGCACCAGCTCGCCTTCCGGCAGCCAGGCCACGGCCCAGTCAACGATCTCGGTTTCCTTCTTGACGCTGCCGGCGAACAGGTCGGCTGGCAGCATTTCGCGCTCACCCAGCTCGGCCTTCAGGTAGTCGCGCAGACCGTCTTCGTAATACCAGGTGTCAACTTCGCCAGTGGCTTCGTCGGTCAGCTTGACGGTCAGGCCCGGGCACAGCACGGCCTTGGCGCGCAGCAGGTGGCGCAGTGCGCGCACGTTGAACTTGGGCGTATCGAAGTACTTGGGGTCGGCCCAGAAGCGCAGGCGGGTGCCGGTGTTCTTCTTGCCGACGCTGCCGACCACTTCCAGCGGGCTGGCGCGGTCGCCATCGCGGAAGGTGATGCGGTGCTCGGCGCCGTCGCGGCGGATATGGATCTCGACCAGCGTGGACAGGGCGTTGACCACCGACACGCCGACGCCGTGCAGGCCGCCGGAGAAGGTGTAGTTGCGGTTGTTGAACTTGCCGCCGGCATGCAGCCTGGTCAGGATCAGTTCGACGCCCGGGATCTTTTCTTCTGGATGGATGTCCACCGGCATGCCGCGGCCGTCATCGCTGACCTCGCAGCTGCCATCCTTGAACAGGGTGACTTCCACGGTCTTGGCGTGGCCGGCCAGGGCCTCATCGACCGAGTTGTCGATCACTTCCTGCGCCAGATGGTTCGGGCGGGCGGTGTCGGTATACATGCCAGGACGGCGTTTGACCGGGTCCAGGCCAGAGAGGACTTCGATGTCAGCGGCGTTGTAACGGGCGTTCATGGATCTCGGTAGGGCGCAAATCGACGTGGGAGTGTGCGGTCTGGCGGCGATTTTTGCACGCAGGGCATTCAGGGCCGGGGCAGCTGTCACGGGTTATGCTGTACACGGTTCCTAAACAGGCCCGCCGTGTCTGGCTGGGCAAGCCGAGGAGGTTTTGGATGAAAACGTCAAAATTGCTGGCTCTAAGTGTTGTTGTCGCTGCGGTTGCCGCCGTTCCCTTCGTGATGGCGCAAAGCGCTGACAAGGGCAAGGCCGCCGAGGCTGCACAGGCTGCCCCGGTCGACAAGGCGCAGAGCGAAGCCGAGCAGAAGGCCAAGCGCCGCGCTGCCGCCGCTGCCCAGGACAAGGCCAAGGCTGACCAGCCGGCGCCGCGTGAAGAAGAGGAAGAGGAAGCCCGTCGCCGTCGCTGACGCGGTTTCACCGAGTTTCAAGGACGCCCCGGCGCAGGTCGGGGCGTCTTTTTTTTAATCCGCCGCATCCAGTGCTTGGGTGTTTTGGCGACAACCTTTAAACTAGGGCTTTCCGGGAGGCAGTGAGCCGTGACCCCCCTTATTTTTGTTACCGGTGGTGTGGTGTCCTCGCTTGGCAAGGGCATTGCAGCCGCGTCTCTGGCCTCGATTCTCGAGGCGCGTGGCCTGAAGGTCACCATGATGAAGCTGGATCCGTACATCAACGTCGATCCAGGCACGATGAGCCCCTTCCAGCATGGCGAGGTCTATGTCACCGACGACGGTGCCGAGACCGACCTGGACCTGGGTCATTACGAACGTTTCGTCCATAACCGCCTGAGTCGCAAGAACTCGGTGACCACCGGGCGTATCTACGAGAACGTGATCCGCAAGGAGCGTCGTGGTGATTACCTGGGCGCCACCGTGCAGGTCATTCCGCATATCACCGACGAAATCCGTCGCTGCATCGACGAGGCCACTGCTGGCTTCGACGTGGCGCTGGTGGAAATCGGCGGCACCGTCGGCGACATCGAGTCGCTGCCGTTCCTGGAGGCCATCCGCCAGGTGCGCACCGAGCGTGGCCCGGAGAAGGCGCTGTTCATGCACCTCACCCTGGTGCCGTATATCGCGGCCGCCGGTGAGCTGAAGACCAAGCCGACCCAGCATTCGGTCAAGGAACTGCGCTCGATCGGCATCCAGCCGGACGTGCTGCTGTGCCGTTCCGAGCAGGCGATTCCGGATTCGGAGCGCCGCAAGATTTCGCTGTTCACCAACGTTTCCGAGCGCGCCGTGATCAGCGTGCCGGACGTTGAAGTGCTGTACCGCGTGCCGATGGGCCTGCATGCGCAGGGCCTGGACGAGATCGTGGTCAACCAGCTCAAGCTGGGTGACAAGGCCGGTCCGGCCGACCTGTCCGAGTGGGAAGCCGTGCTGGATGCAGCGCTGCACCCGCTGGACGAAGTGACCATCGCGGTGGTCGGCAAGTACGTCGACCATCAGGATGCGTACAAGTCGGTGGGCGAGGCGCTCAAGCACGGTGGTCTGCGCCAGCGCACCAAGGTCAATCTGAAGTGGCTGGAAGCGCAGGAGCTGGAAGAAACCGGCCTGTCTGCGCTGGATGGCGTGGACGGCATCCTTGTGCCGGGCGGCTTCGGTGATCGCGGTTTCGAAGGCAAGGTGCTGACCTCGCAGTTCGCCCGTGAGCAGAAAGTGCCGTACTTCGGCATCTGCTACGGCATGCAGGCGGCGGTGGTTGATTTCGCCCGCCATGTGGCCGGTCTGGAAGGTGCCAATAGCACCGAGAATGATCGCCAGTCGCCAAACCCGGTGATCGGCCTGATTACCGAATGGCGTACCGCCACCGGTGAAGTCGAGAAGCGTGACGAGAAGTCCGACCTGGGCGGCACCATGCGCCTGGGTCTGCAGGAGCAGCGCCTGAAGCCGGGCACCCTTGCCCGTGAGCTGTACGGCAAGGACGTGGTGTCCGAGCGTCATCGCCACCGTTACGAGTTCAACAACCGCTACCGCACCCAGTTGGAAGACGCGGGTCTGGTGATCGCCGGCAAGTCGATGGATGACACGCTGGTGGAAGTGGTTGAACTGCCGCGTGACCAGCACCCGTGGTTCCTGGCCTGCCAGGCACACCCGGAGTTCCTGTCCACCCCGCGTGGCGGCCACCCGCTGTTCATCGGCTTCATCCGCGCCGCGCGCGAGAAGAAGGCCGGCGGCAAGCTGCTGCAGGAAGCCCGCGCCTGAAAAGGTAGTGCCGAGCCATGCTCGGCAGGGGCCCGCCCAGGGAAATGACAGGTAGTGCCGAGCCATGCTCGGCAGGGGCCTGCCCAGGGAAATGACAGGTAGTGGCCCGCCCAGAAGGGGAAAGGGGGGTCCCCGAAAAACCAGAACCGCCACACGAGCGGCGCGACAAAAGGCCTCGCACAACG
>NZ_JBRREB010000025.1:0-68719 GCF_056759995.1 Stenotrophomonas sp. STEN030
GGTTGTTGCCGTAGTTTTGGTTGTTTGGTGTGTTCCCTATAACCCGCCGCCCGCTCTTGGGCCCCCACTACGGAGGAACCCGTGCGACACGTGTACTTGTCGCTGCGACGCTGGTCGCGGATTCCGGATCTTGGATTACGAGCTAAAAGCCTGCCCTCACCCCAACCCCTCTCCCGCGCGCGGGAGAGGGGCTAATGCACCGCGAGCGCAAGCATTGCTAGCCCCTCTCCCGCCTGCGGGAGAGGGGTTGGGGTGAGGGCAAGCTCCTAGCCGATAAAGCCTGTCGACCCCAAAGAAAAAGCGCCGGCATGCCGACGCTTTTTCAAACTCAAATCCTGAAAAATCAGGCTTCCGGCGCCGCCGGTGCCACTGCTTCCACAGCGCCTGCAGCATCGTCTTCCAGCACCTCGTCCTCAGCCTCAAGCGAAGCATCCAGGCGTTCAACCGCCTGCAGCTTCTCGCCCTTGGACAGACGGATCAGGGTCACGCCCTGGGTGTTACGGCCGACGCGTGAGATCTCCGAACCACGGGTACGCACCAGCGTGCCGCCGTCGGAAATCAACAACACTTCATCGCCGGTACCCAACAGCACCGCGCTGACCAACTTGCCGTTGCGCTCGCTGGTCTGGATGCCGATCACGCCCTGCGTGCCGCGACCCTTGCGCGGGTAGTCCGCCAGCGGGGTGCGCTTGCCGTAGCCGTTTTCGGTCGCGGTCAGGATGTACTGCACGCCAGCATCGTCTGCAGCTTCGACGATCTCGCCGCCGTCCACTGCCACTTCCTCGACGCCGTTGTCCTCTTCGTTCTCATCCTCAACGCCGCCAGCACTTTCGGCGACGATCAGGCTGACTACTTCCTCGCCCTTGGGCATCTTGATGCCACGCACGCCGGTAGCGGTACGGCCCATCGAGCGGACCTTGTCCTCGCCGAAGCGGACGGTCTTGCCGTTGGAGGCGAACAACACGATGTCACGCTCACCATCGGTGAGGCCGACGCCGACCAGCGCGTCACCGTCATCGAGGTTGATGGCGATCTTGCCGCGCGCCAGGCGGAAAGCGAACTCGCTCAGCGGGGTCTTCTTGACCGTACCGTTGCGGGTAGCGAAGAACACGAAGTGGTTTTCGTCGTACTCGCGCACCGGCAGCACAGCCTGCACACGCTCGCCGTTCTCCAGCGCGATCCAGTTGATGATCGGGCGGCCACGTGCGTTGGAGCCGGCTTCCGGCAACTGATGCACCGGCAACCAGAACACCTTGCCCGAGCTGGTGAAGGTCAACAGCGTGTCATGGGTGTTGACCAGCCACAGCTGTTCGATCGAATCCTCGTCCTTGGTCGCTGCAGCACTGCGGCCACGGCCACCACGACGCTGTGCGCGATAGGCACTGACCGGCTGACGCTTGACGTAGCCAGCACGCGACAACGTCACCACCACGTCTTCCGGCGCGATCAAATCCAGAATATCCAGATCTTCTTCGCTGTGACGGATTTCGGTACGACGCGCATCGCCGAATTCGGCGCGCACGCTCTCCAGCTCATCGCGGATGACCTGCAGCAGCACGTCCGGGTTTTCCAGAATGCGGATCAGGCCAGCGATGACTTCCAGCAACTGCTTGTATTCCTCGGTCAGCCTGTCCTGCTCCAGCCCGGTCAGGCGGTGCAGGCGCATTTCCAGAATCTGCGTGGCCTGCACTTCGCTGAGCTGGTAGGCACCGTTGACCAGACCAATACCCTTGGGCAGGTCTTCCGGACGCGATGCCTCGGCGCCGGCGGCACCCAGCAACGCGCCGACCAAACCTGGCTGCCACACCTTGGAGAGCATGCGCTCCTTGGCTTCAGCCGGATTGGCCGAGGTCTTGATCAACTCGATCATTTCATCGATGTTGGCCAAAGCAACGGTCAGGCCTTCCAACACGTGCGCACGCGCACGCGCCTTGCGCAGTTCAAAGATGGTGCGGCGGGTCACAACCTCACGGCGGTGGCGGATGAACGCCTCGAGCACTTCCTTGAGGTTCAACAGCTTCGGCCGGCCATCGACCAGCGCCACCATGTTGATGCCGAACACCGACTCCATCTGGGTCTGCTGGTAAAGGTTGTTGAGCACAACCTCGGCCGACTCGCCGCGCTTGATTTCGATGTAGATGCGCATGCCGTCCTTGTCGGACTCATCGCGCAGCTCGCTGATGCCTTCGAGCTTCTTTTCCTTGACCAGCTCGGCGATCTTCTCGATCAACCGCGCCTTGTTCACCTGGTACGGAATCTCGGTGACGATGATCGACTCGCGACCATTGTCAGCCACTTCGATATCCGCCTTGGCACGGATACGCACGCGGCCACGGCCGGTGCGGTAACCAGCGATGATGCCGGCGGTGCCATTGATGATGCCGGCGGTGGGGAAATCCGGACCTGGGATGTATTCCATCAAGCCGTCAACGTCGATCGACGGATCGTCGATCAGCGCGATGCAGGCGGTGATGGCTTCGGTGAGGTTGTGCGGCGGAATATTGGTCGCCATGCCCACCGCGATACCGGCCGAACCATTGACCAGCAGGTTCGGGAACCGGGTCGGCATGACCGTCGGCTCCAGTTCCTTTTCGTCGTAGTTAGGCTGGAAATCGACGGTTTCCTTGTCGATATCGGCCATCAACTCATGCGTCAGGCGCGACATGCGGGCCTCGGTGTAACGCATTGCTGCCGCCGAGTCGCCGTCGACCGAACCGAAGTTACCTTGGCCGTCCACCAGCATGTAGCGCAGCGAGAATGGCTGCGCCAAACGCACCAGCGCGTCGTAGACCGACTGATCGCCGTGCGGGTGGTACTTACCGATCACGTCACCGACGATACGCGCCGACTTGAAGTACGCCTTGTTGCTGTGAGCACCCAGCTCATTCATCGCAAACAGGACGCGGCGATGAACTGGCTTGAGGCCATCGCGGGCATCGGGGAGTGCGCGGCCGACGATCACGCTCATCGCGTAATCGAGGTAGCTCTTGCGCATCTCGTCTTCCAGGTTGACCTGGATGATTTCCTTGGCGTTTTCTGCCATTCGGGTTCCGTTGTCAGGTAGCGATCCCGTCCGCTGGCAGCACCATGACGGGCCGCCCTGCCGGAAACTCGGATCAACCTGCGGAGTCTACCACAAGGGCAGGTTTTTCGCCGCCATTTAGGGTGCTTTTACCGGAAGAAATCAGGAACTTAGGGGCAGCCATAGGGTAGTGCCGAGCCATGCTCGGCAGGGGCATTACCGGCGACCCCTGTAGGAGCGGCGCAAGCCGCGAAGCCACAGACCCAACAGGTCGCAACCCTCTCCGACTCAAGCACCATCAGCTTCGCGGCTTACGCCGCTCCCACAATGCAAAAGGCTCCCTGTAGAGCCGAGCCATGCTCGGCCGCGAGGCCTTACGGGGCAAGCCCCTGCCGAGCATGGCTCGGCGCCACCGGTTAGTCGGCGAACGCGGCAGACATCGTCGCCAGGTCTGGCTTCAGGATCACCCCACGCTCGGTGACGATGGCGTCGATCAGCTCGCCTGGGGTCACGTCGAATACCGGATTCCAGGCGGCAATGCCCTCGGCCACGGTACGCACACCGCCCACACCGAACAGTTCGCCCGGATCACGCTGTTCGATTTCGATCTCGTCGCCATGGGCGGTGCCCATGTCCACGGTCGAGGACGGCGCAACCACCATGAACTTGACCCCATGATGGCGGGCCGCGATGGCCAGCTGATAGGTACCGATCTTGTTGGCGGTGTCGCCGTTGGCGCAGATCCGGTCGGCGCCAACGATCACCCACTGCACCGCGCCGGTCTTCATCAGGTGCGAAGCGGCCGAGTCGGCGATCAGGGTCGCGTCGATGCCATCCTGCTGCAGCTCCCACACGGTCAGGCGTGCGCCCTGCAACCACGGCCGGGTCTCACCGGCAAATACCTTCGCAATACGCTCCTGCGCGACACCCGCGCGGATCACGCCCAAGGCAGTGCCGAAGCCAGCGGTGGCCAGCGAGCCGGTGTTGCAATGGGTCAGCACGCCGCTGCCCGGTGCAATCAACGCTGCACCCAAGGCGCCCATATGACGGTTGGCAGCAAGGTCTTCATCAGCGATTGCCTGCGCTTCAAGCGCGGCGACCAGCTTCCAGTCCGAACCGGCAGCGGCCAAAGCGCGGCGCATGCGTGCCAGCGCCCAGGCCAGGTTGACTGCGGTAGGACGCGAGGCATTGAGTCGATCCAGGGCCGGCGCCAATACCTGCAACGCAGCCGCGCCGTCATCGGCCTGCACCTCGCGCGCGGCCAACACCACGCCCCAGGCTGCGGCGATACCGATGGCGGGCGCACCGCGCACGGTCAAGGCATGGATTGCTTCTGCAACCGCATCGCTGTCGTGGCACAGCACGCGGTCGACGATAAACGGCAGTTTGCGCTGATCCAGCAGCTCCAGGGCCTCGCCGGTCCAGCGGATCGGGCGGATATGGTCGTAACGGGCGTAATCAATGGCAGGGGTATCGTTCATTCGCCCATTGTAATCGGCGCTGCCCGGCACGGACCAATAACATCGGATCAGCCAGCTCCCGCTCAATCGGCGGAGAATTCGCCGCGGCAGCCCTTGTCCACCCATATCCCATTGCGATCCCAGCCCCAGCTGTCACCCTCCCGGCAGGCGGCTTTGGACAGCTGCTCCACCAAGGTCACCCGACGGGCCACGCTGACGCCGCATTCGCGCCGCAGCTCACCCTTGGACTCACAGGTCACCCTGCGCGGGGTATCCACAAAGCCCGAGCCGTCCTCGGCACCAACCTCGAACAACCCCTGGCAACCGCGACTGACCCAGATCTCCTTGCCGCTGTATCCCCAGCTGCGGCCTTCGCGGCACGGCAGCACCGACTGCTGCCGCAACAAGCGCACTGGCGCACCACGCAACACCACCGGGCAAACCTCCGTCCGCCCTTTTGATTCGCAGCGCACCACGCGGCGCGTCGTGCGACTGGAAGCCTGCGGGCGGGCAAATTCAGCGCTGCAGCCCTGGCTCACCCAAACCGCATTGCCTTCAACGCCCCAACTGGTCTCGCGGATGCAGTCGCGCCTGGACAGCTGCCGCACCAGTTGCACGCCAGCACTGGTGTCCATCGGGCAGAACGTCCGCAACTGTTCACCCGATTCGCAGCGCACCACCTGCCGGTCCGCCGCTGTTGGCGCAGATTCCCGGGCTGCCAGTACGGTCGGCGCCAGCAATAGCAGCAAGCCGCAGACCCGCTTCATCAGACGCTCCCCTGTTCGGTCATGATGGGTTCCGATGATCACACACTGCCTGAGTCATTGTGAGCAAAGCATTATCATCGTCGCCGGCGAGATGCAGATCCATGATCGAGCGCAAACCAGCATCAGGCGTTGGCGAAATCAAACGCCAATACATCGCCAATGCGCGGCGTACCGGCCAATGCCATCAGCAATCGGTCCACGCCAACCGCAACACCGGCGCAAGCAGGTAGCGACGGCAATGCCGCAAGGAAGGCCTCATCCAAGGGCGGTTGTTCAGCTCCGCGCGCGGCCCGGATCGCCAGATCACGCTCGAAGCGCTGGCGCTGCTCGACCGCGTCGTTCAGCTCGTGATAGCCGTTGGCCAATTCAACCGGGCCCAGATACAGCTCAAAGCGTTCAGCCAATGGCGGTGTACCCGGACGAATCTTCGCCAATGCGGCCTGGCTGGCCGGCCAGTCATGAATCACGGTAATGGCGTCGACTGCGAACTGCGCCTGGATGCGATGGCTCATGAGCAGATCCAACCAGTCATCGCGAGTCAGGCCATCCGGCTGGATACCGACCTCGCCCAGGCCTGCACGTAGCTGCGCTTCGTCACTCAGGAACGGATCCAGCGCCACCGCCTGGATGAACAGGTCGCGGTAGCTGACGATGCGCACCGATGCCGGCGGACGCTGCACCATCGCCAAGGCCTGCTGCACCAGCGCAGTGGCTTCATCAATCAGGCGATGATGATCCCAGCCCACCCGATACCATTCCAGCATGGTGAACTCGGGATTGTGGCGACCACCGGCCTCGCCGTTGCGGAACACCCGGCCCAGTTCATAGCAATCACCAACGCCGGCAGCCAGCAGCCGCTTGAGTGGATACTCCGGCGAAGTGCGCAGCCAGCGCTGCGGTGAACCGGCGTCGACGTGACCACTGAAGCGGGTCTGGAAGCCCTCGATGTTCGGCTCGGTATTGCCGGCAGCCGACATGATTGGCGTTTCCACTTCCAATACATCGCGCTCGGCAAAAAAGCCGCGGATCAGTGCATTCAAGCGTGCGCGCTGACGCAGGGCCTCGATCACGAGTGCAAACGTCCAGCGGACCCGTTCAATGACAGGGTCAGGATGTCGCGCTCATCGTCGCGGTAGCCGGCCGACAGATACAGCGACTTGGCCTTGGCATTGTGGTGGTTCACCTCAAGCCGGATCACCGCAGCACCCCGCCCTGCGGCCCAGTCGCGAGCAAGCGCCAAGGCCTGCCGACCCCAGCCACGACCACGCGCTGCCGGGCCCAGGTACAGCTCGTCCAACAATACGAAACGACCGCCCTGCTCGACGCTGAAGCACCAGCCCAGGGTGATGTAACCAACTACGCTGTCGCCATCGAGCAACAGCAATGCCGCGCCACAGCTCGGCTGTTCCAGCAACGTATGCAGGCCCGGCTCGACCCGTTCGGCGATATAGGGAATCTGGTCTTCCACATAGAAGTCGCAAACCATCGCGATCAGCTGCGGAAAATCTTGCGGTTGCGCCAAGCGCGCCTTGATCTCACTCATGCCTGTTCTCCGTGCTCGGCAAGGAAGGCAAGCAGACGCGCTTCGTCCCACACTTCCACACCGAGCTCATTTGCCTTGTCCAACTTGGAGCCGGCTTCGGTACCGGCCACCACGAAACTGGTTTTCTTCGAGACGCTGCCGGCGACCTTGGCGCCCATGGCCTCCAGCTTGGCCTTGGCCTCGTCGCGGCCCATCTGCGTCAGCGTGCCGGTCAGCACCGCCGTCTTGCCATCGAGCACACCGGCGACCTGTTGCTGTTCCACCGGCGTGATTGCCAGCAAACGTTCCAATGCTGCGCCAGCAGCGCTGAACAGCTGCGCGTTGGCATCAACGTTCAACCACGAAACCAGCGCATTGGCGGTTTCCGCCGGCAAACCAGCGGTCATGAAGTTATGTGCTTCCTCATCGAGGATGGCTGCCGTCGATCGGAATGCCTCGGCCAGCTGGCGCGCGCGCACCGGCGTGACCTTGGGAATCTCAAGATCCGCCAACAAGGTTGCCAGATTCAGATCGGCACGCAACTTTGCATTGGGCGTGTGCGTATCGCTGATCTGCACGCCACGCTCCAACAATGCATCAATGGCCTGCTGGTTGCCCGGTTGTGCCATGAAGTGGCCAATCGAACGAGCCACTTCGCCACCGATGTCCGGCACGCGCTTGAATATCGGCCACGGCAGGTGACGGATCAGCTCAAGATCACCGAACCAGGCCGACAAGGCCTTGGCGGTGCTTTCGCCCACATGCTCGATGCCCAGCGCAAACAGCAAGCGCTCCAGCGTGGTGTTGCGGCTGGCGGCAATCGCAGCGATCAGGTTATCGGCCCACTTGGTGGCGATCTTCTTGGTATTCCATTGGAAGCTGGCCGGCACCGACAAGGCCTGTGCGCGCCAGGACGCGTCACTCGCATCCAGTTTGAGAATGCGATTGAGGGTGTCGCCACTGCCTTCGGGCTGCAGGTGCAGGCCGAGCTGCGAAGCCAGGCCTTCCGGTGAGTCGGCATCCAGCGCCAGCTTCAACACCAGCAACTGGTCGCGGTTGAGTGCATACAGATCGGCGACGCCGCTCACGATGCCCGCATCAACCAGCACCTCGATGTACTTGTCGCCCAGCCCGTCGATATCCATCGCCTTGCGTGAGGCGAAGTGCGCAATGGCTTCCTTGCGCTGCGCCGGGCAGCTCAGCTCACCGGAGCAGCGCCACGCCGCCTCGCCTTCCTCGCGCACGATCTCCGAACCACACACCGGGCAGGCACGCGGCATCTGCCACGGCGTGGTGCCCTCGGGGCGGCGATCGACAATGACGCTGACCACTTCCGGGATCACATCGCCGGCACGGCGCACGATCACCGCATCGCCGACGCGTACATCCAGGCGCGCGATTTGGTCGGCGTTATGCAAGGTCGCGTTGGTCACAACGACACCGGCCACATGCACCGGCTTCAGCCGTGCAACCGGCGTTGCTGCGCCAGTGCGACCGATCTGGATCTCGATGGCTTCGACCGTGGTGGTCTGCTCCTGCGCCGGGAATTTGTGCGCGATCGCCCAGCGTGGCGCGCGCGCGACGAAGCCCATCTCCTGCTGGCCGTCGCGGTCATCAAGCTTGTAGACCACGCCATCGATGTCATAGGCCAGGCTGTCGCGGCGCTCACCGATATCACGGTAATACGCGAGCAGACCTTCGGCGCCCTGCACCACCTTGCACAGATCGCTGACCGGAAAACCCCATTGCGCCAGCTGCGCCAAGGTTGCCGAATGCGTCTCGGGCAGCTCGCCACCGGACACTTCACCGAGGCCATAGGCATAGAAACTCAGCGGCCGTTGCGCACTTATCTTCGGATCAAGCTGGCGCAGTGAGCCGGCGGCGCCATTGCGCGGATTGGCCAGCACCTTGCCGCCGTGCAGGCGGGCCTGTTCGTTGTAACGTTCGAAGTCGGCGCGCGGCATGTAGACCTCACCACGTACTTCAAGCACTTCGGGCCAGCCCTGACCATCCAGCTGCTGCGGGATGACCTTGATCTGGCGCAGGTTGGCACTGACGTCTTCGCCGGTTGCACCGTCGCCACGGGTCGCGCCTTGCACGAACACGCCATTCTCGTAACGCAGATTGATGGCCAGGCCATCGAGCTTGGGCTCTGCGGAGAAAAACAGTTCACGGCGATGCAGGCGCTCGTCGATGCGGCGCACGAAGTCATGCACTTCGGCATCACTGAAGGCGTTGCCCAGCGACAGCATCGGCACGGCATGTACGACTTCGGGGAAACGCGATGACGGTTTGCCACCGACCTGATGGCTGGGCGAGTCGGCACTGTCCAGTTCCGGATGCGCAGCTTCGAGCGCTTCCAGCTCACGCATCAACCGGTCGTATTCGACATCCGGGATGATCTGCTCGTCGTGCTCGTGGTAGGCACGCGAGGCGTCGGCCAGCTGGCGGCGGAGTTCGCTGATGCGCTGGGTGGCGGCGTTGTTTTGATTCATGTGGCGATTTTACCTGCGCGGAGTGTTTGCGCGGTAAAAGCGGGGGTGCTTTGGCTCTTCGTTTACCGCTAACAGCACCCCTCCCCGGCCTTCCCCTTGCCTGCGGCAAAGGGAGGGAGCGAAGCTCTGCCCCCTCCCTTTCGCATAGCGAAGGGGAGGGTTGGGGAGGAGCAGCCCTTAGAGCTTTACCAACGCGGCGACTTGGTCAGCGGCGGCGCCTGATGCTGGCGATCGTAAGCACGCAGATCATCGCGGATATGCGCGATGCGCTGCCGGCCCAAGGCATTGCGGCTGTCATCCAGCACCACGCCATCCAGCAGTTCGCCCATGCGCTGCACGGTCGGCAGCATCTTTTCCCAGGCGTCGAGCGCGGTCATCGGTGCCGGCAAGGTCAGGAAGAAGGCGATGGCCGGGGTTTCCATCTCGCGGATGTTGCCCATGTCGAAACTGCCCGGCTTCATGATGCTGGCCATCGAGAAGATCGGGCCGCGCTCGGAATGCCCTTCCACCAGCCGGTGGAACACATTCATGTAGCCAAAGACCAGACCGGTCTTCTCTGCCGCCACCACGATGTCCTCGCCACGCAGTACCTGCCCGGACCGGGCGGCCACGTACAGCGAGACAATCTTGTCGAAATCCTGGGTAGGCCGCTTGCCGAGCTCGCTCAGATTGCCTTCATCCACGTCAGGCAGGCCGAGCTCTGGCTGGGTTACTGCGTCGCCTTGTGCACCGCCCTCGCCCACATCGGCGCCAGTAGTGCCCTCAGCACCGCCCAGCACCGGCTCGCGACGCGGTTGCTCAGCACCGGCCGGCTCCTTGCGCTTGCCTTGCGCCAGCCGCTTGGGCCGGCTGAAAAAGAAAATGGCCGCTACCAGCAAAACGCCGGCAACCAGAATGCCGATACGCAACAGTGCCGTGTCAGACATGCGCTGCAGTCTCCGGGTTAATCGTTCAGGTGGTTAAAGGATGGCACGTCAGGCCGCCCCCGCCAATCGGGCAGCCTCTTCCAGATCAACACTGACCAGTCGGCTGACACCCGGCTCGCGCATGGTGACGCCCGACAACTGGTGCGCAGCCTCCATCGTCGCCTTGTTATGGCTGACGAACAGGAACTGCACCTTCTCGCTCATTTCCTTGACCATATTGGCCAGACGACCGACGTTGGCCTCGTCCAGTGGCGCGTCCACCTCGTCCAGCAGGCAGAACGGGGCCGGGTTGAGCTGGAAGATGGCAAACACCAGCGCCACCGCAGTCATCGCCTTCTCACCACCGGACAGCAGCGAGATGTTGGATACGCGTTTGCCCGGCGGTCGCGCCATGATGGTCACACCGGTATCGAGCAGATCTTCGCCGGTCAGTTCCAGATAGGCATGGCCACCACCGAACAGGCGCGGATACAGCGCCTGCACGCCGGAATTGACCCGGTCAAAGGTGTCCTTGAAGCGGCCCCGGGTCTCCCGGTCGATCTTGCGGATGGCGTCTTCCAGCGTTTCCAGCGCGGTGTTCAGATCGGTGTTCTGCGCGTCCAGATACTCCGAACGCTGCGAGGCCTCGCCGTACTCGTGGATCGCGGCCAAGTTGACCGGCTCCAGCCGACGCATGCGGCCGTCGATCTGGTGCACCGTCGACTCCCAATCCGACAGCCGCGCATCTTCGGGAAGCGTATTGATCACGTCCTGCAGCACGAAGCCGGCTTTCTCCACCGCTGCCGATAGCTGCTCGGCGCTGAGCACCAAGGCCTGCTGGTCAAGCTTGCGCTGCGAAATACGTTCGCGCTGCGCCAGCGACTGTTCGTCGCGCTGATGGCGGGTCTGCTCCAGCCCACGCAACTCATGGTCAATGCCATCGAGCAAGGTACGCGCCTCGGCCAGCACGCGGTCGACACGCACCCGCTCGGCCAATGCATTCTGATGCTCTGCTTCCAGGCTGTGGACCGGCGTATCGCCTTCGTCCAGCTGCGAATGCAGTTCGCCAAGGCGCGAGTCGAGCTGACCGCGCTGGCTGCCCATGCGCTCCAGGGCGTGGCTCAGCGAGCTGATCTGGGTGCGCTGCGACTCCAGCGTCAAGGCCAGCGCATGCATGCTGTCGCGCACATTGCGCGCCGCATCACGGGCCTGGTCGCGGGCATCACTCATCTGCCTGCGCTCACTTTCCAGCGCGTGCCGTGCGGACTCCAGATCACCCATGCTGGACACCGCCTCATCCAGTCGCAGGCGCGCCTCGGTGGCCTGCTCGCGGCTGCCATCCAGCGTTTCCAGCAGCTGCGCCAACTCGCCTTCGATACGTTCGATGCGCGTGCGGGTGGATTCCAACTTGCCTTGCTGGCTCTGCAGCTGCCCTGCCAACTCGGAGCCGGCGCGATGCGCTTGATGCAGCGAGCGCTGCACGTCTTCGCGCTGCTGCTCGGCAGCTAACAGCTGGTCACGCAAGGCGGCCAACTGCTGTTCCAATGCAGCTTCGCGTTCCTGCAGGGTTTCGATCTGCTCGCGCAAGGTGACAATCTCGCGCTCACGCAGCAAGGCCCCCTGCTCGGCTGCGCCGGAGCGCGACAAACGCACCCAGCCCTGCCCCAGGCGTTCACCGCTGCGGGTGATCACCGATTCGCTGTCACCCAACTTGCGCTGCAGCTGCCGCGCCTGCGCCAGATCTTCAGCGCCATGCAGTTGCGCAAGCAGTCGACGAATCGCCAGCGGCCCCTGCACTTTTGCCGCCAACGAGGTCGGCGCGAAATCAGCCTTGCCATCCGCACCTGCGACCAGCGCAATGCGCCCTTCGCCCAGCTCAGCCAGCGCATCAACCAGGGCTTCCGGTGCATCCACCAGCACGCCTTCGATAAGCTGGCCGAGCGCGCTTTCAACTGCGTTTTCCCAGCCACTCTCAACGGTGATGCGCTCGCCTACGCGTGCGGCTGAATCCAAGCCGCGCGTTTTCAGCCATGCTGCGGCCGCGCCCTGCTCCTGGCCGAGTGCGGCCTGCTGCAGTGTTTCCAGCGACGACAACCGACCGCGTGCCGACTGCGCCTGCTTGCGCACATCGGCCAGTTCCGACTGCCCGGCACGCTGTTGCTCCTGCAGTGTCGCCACCGATTCCTTGCGCAGCTCGACCTGCTCACTCAAGGTTTCCAGCGCGGTCTTCTGCGTTTCATGTTCCACCTGCAGCTGTTCGAAGGCCTCGGCCAGCGCATCCAGGTCCAGACCGGCGCGCTCTGCCTGCAAGGCCTCGCGGCGGCGATCGGCTTCGAGGACTTGTTTGTCCAGGTAATCAACGCGGGTGCGCTCAACCTCGCCGGAGCGGGTCGCTTCGGAGGTGTTGCGGTTATGCGCTTCCCAACGCTGCTGCCAGTCAGCCAGCTTGGCCTCGGCCTCGCGCAGCGCTTCCTGGCGGATCTCGTTGTCTTCCTGCAGCTGCTCCAGCTGCGGCTCGGCGTTCTCGACCGACTCACGCAACACGATCAACTTGGCTTCATCGCCGCTGATGTGCTGGCCAAGTTCGGACAGCGCCTGACGGGTTTCATCGCGCGCCTTGTGCAGGCGCTGCGCCATTTCCCGCTGGTGGTGGATCTGCTGCTCAAGCCGCGCCAGGGTGCTGCCCACCTGGTAGACGTCGGCCTGCGCCTTGTTCAAATTCTCTGACGCTTCTTCGCGACGCACACGACCGGTTTCAATCCGGCTCTCGGCATCGCGCTGCTCGGCGATCAGCTGCTGCAGCTTGGTCTCTTCACGCGACAAGGCTTCGCGCAGGCCGCCCAGACGCCCATCTAGGCCGTGGTATTCCAGCGCCTTCCATTCCGCATCCTTGACCCGGCGTTCTTCCTGCAGCGCCTGGTACTGCTCGGCCTGCCGCGCCTGGCGCTTGAGATGTTCGAGCTGCTTGCCGATTTCTTCGCGCAGGTCGTTGAGGCGATCGAGGTTTTCGCGGGTGTGACGGATGCGGGTTTCGGTTTCCTTGCGGCGCTCCTTGTACTTGGAGATGCCGGCAGCCTCTTCCAGGTACACGCGCAGGTCTTCCGGGCGCGCCTCGATGATCTGGCTGATCATGCCCTGCTCGATGATCGAGTAGCTGCGCGGGCCCAGCCCGGTGCCGAGGAACAGATCGGTGATATCGCGGCGGCGGCACTTGGTGGCGTTCAAATAATAGTTGCTGCTGCCATCACGGCTGACCGTGCGCTTGACCGAGATCTCGTTGAACGAAGCGTACTCACCGGAGATGGTGTGGTCGGCGTTGTCGAAGATCAGCTCCACCGTCGCCTGCGACACCGGCTTGCGTCCCGCCGAGCCAGAGAAGATCACGTCGGTCAGCGAATCGCCACGCAGGCGGCTGGCTGAGCTCTCGCCCATCACCCAGCGCACCGCATCGATGATGTTGGACTTGCCACAGCCATTGGGACCGACGACGCCGGTCATATTGGTTGGCAGGTGCAAGGTCGTGGGATCGACGAACGACTTGAAACCGGAGAGCTTGATCGTGGATAGACGCATGGAATCGGGCTGTTGGCGGACATCGGCAGCAACTGCCGACACCCGGAATGAGGTTCCGGAGGTTCCCTTCCCGCGCTCAAGTCATTGATATTCCGTGGAATTCAACAGCCAAAGCGCGGCACTGGCAACCGAGTATAGCGACACCCATGGCCGCCGGTGGTCAGACCAACCAGCCGGCCAAAAGAAACGGGCGCCTTGCGGCGCCCGTTCTTTACAACCAGTCCGGCAGAATCAAGCGTCGGATTCGACGATGACCTTGACGGTGGCTTCCACGTCGGCGTGCAGCTTGACGATAACGTCGAACTCGCCAACGTTGCGGAAAGCGCCTTCGCCCATGATCACTTCGCTCTTGTTCAGCTCAAGGCCGGCAGCGGTGAAGGCTTCAGCGATATCACGCGGGCCAACCGAACCGTACAGCTTGCCTTCGGTCGAAGCGTGCGCAGCGATGGTGACGCTGGCGCCTTCGAACTTGGCAGCGCGGGCTTCAGCACCGTTGTGCGAGGCCAGAGCCTTGGCTTCGTACTCAGCACGCTTGGCTTCGAACTCGGCGATGTTGGTCGCGGTGGCCGGAACGGCCTTGCCCTGCGGCACGAGGAAGTTACGGCCGTAGCCCGGCTTCACGTCGACCAGGTCGCCCAGGCCGCCGAGGTTGGTCACTTTCTGGATAAGAATCAGCTTCATGATGTAGCTCCGTTATTCGTTAGCGGCGCCAATGGCTCCGCAACGCTTGCTGTCCGAATAGGACGGTGGGTACGGAAAATCCGGCCAAGGCCGGATTTCCTGTCGAGAACCCGCAGCGAATGCGGGCTCTTCCGAAAACTCGGATTAGACGTCGTGGTTGTCCGTGTACGGGATCAGGGCCAGGAAACGGGCGCGCTTGACGGCCGTGGCCAGCTGGCGCTGGTACTTGGACTTGGTGCCGGTCACGCGGCTCGGAACGATCTTGCCGTTCTCGGTCAGGTACTGACGCAGGGTGTTGAGATCCTTGTAATCGATCTCTTTCACGCCTTCAGCGGTGAACTTGCAGAACTTACGACGGCGGAAGAACTTGGACATGAAAGTGCTCCTTATTCAGCAGAAGCGGCGTCGTCGCCGGCTTCGTCATTGTTGGAAGATGCACCTTCTTCGTCGTCACGACGACGGCGCTCGCCACGCTCGGGCTTGTCACCCTTCTCGTCCTTGCTCTTCATGATCAGCGACTGCTCGGTGTCAGCCTCGTCACGCTTGATGACCAGGTTGCGCAGCACGGCGTCGTTGAAGCGGAAGCTCTCGGTCAGTTCGTTCAGAACTGCCTGGTCGGCTTCGATGTTCAGCAGAACATAGTGAGCCTTCACCAGGTTCTGGATCGGGTAAGCCAGCTGACGACGGCCCCAATCTTCCAGACGGTGGATGGTGCCGTTGCCGGCTTCGACCAGCGCCTTGTAGCGCTCGATCATGGCGGGGACCTGTTCGCTCTGATCCGGGTGGACCAGGAACACGACTTCGTAATGACGACTCATGTTTTTATACCTTTCGGATATAGCCCTGACGGGCTGGACAGCCCCCCGCTGTGTATCGCGGTGGGGCAAGGGATCCTGCACTTGGAGCACAGGAAGCCGGGCATTATCCACTGGAAGTGAACTGGAGGCAAGTCACCCCCGACCCGTGCAACACAGTATCCGGCGTCGGAATGGGTCTCGGCCGCTACGGATGCTGCGTCGCAACAGTACACTATGTAACCGATTCCACGCCCTCCCGGACCGCCCGACGTGAATTCCACGCTTTCCCTGGCAGCGCAGCTGACCCCGCGCCAGCGCACCTTCATTCTCATCGCGCTCTCATTGGGCGGCTTCGCCATCGGCACCAGCGAATTCGCAAGCATGGGCCTGATGCTGGAAATCAGCCGCGGCCTGGCAATCACTGAAGCCCAGGTCGGCCACCTGATCAGCGCCTACGCCATCGGCGTGGTGGTCGGCGCGCCGCTACTGGCCTTTGCTGGCGCCAGCCTGCAGCGCCGCAGCCTGCTGCTATGGCTGATGGGCTTCTACGCCATCGGCAACCTGGCCAGCGCATTGGCACCGAGCTACCACACGATGCTACTGGCGCGCTTCGTCGCCAGCCTGCCGCATGGCGCCTATTTCGGCGTGGCGATGCTAGTTGCCGCATCCATCAGCCCGCCAGAACAGCGCGGCGCTGCCGTTTCCAAGGTTCTGCTGGGCCTGTCCATCGCAATCCTGCTCGGCAACCCACTGACCACCTGGCTGGGCCAGCAATTCAATTGGCGCAGCGCCTTCGTACTGGTCAGCCTGTTGGCGCTTGCCACGGTGACGATGGTTGCGCGGCAGCTGCCAGCCGATCCGAGCGAGGTCCGCACCTCGCCGCTGCGCGAACTGCGCGCCTTCAACACCACCCAGGTTTGGCTGGCACTGGCCATCGGCGCGATCGGTTTTGCCGGCATGTTCTGTGTGTTCACCTATTTGGCACCGACGCTGGTCAACGTCACCGGCATCAATGAGCGCTGGATGCCGGTCGCGGTCGGCCTGTTCGGCGTCGGCGCGATCATCGGCAATATTGCTGGCGGCAAGCTGGTCGACCGGCTGCAGTTCCGCGCCGCCGGCGTGCTGCTGGCCTGGTCCATCGTCGTACTGATGCTGTTCCCGTTGGCCGCGAACTCGGCCTGGGCAATGGTGCCGGCAATTATCGCCGTGGGCACGATGGGCGCCCTGGCCGTGGCCCTGCAGACCCGCCTGATGGACGCCGCCGGCGAGGCCCAAACCCTTGCCGCTGCTTCCAACCATGCCGCCTTCAATACGGCAAATGCGCTGGGCCCCTGGCTGGGTGGCATGGCGATTGGCGCTGGATACGGCCACGCCTCCACCGGTTATGTTGGCGCGGCGACCGCGGCCGTAGGCCTTTTGCTGTGGGGTATTGCGGTGATGTTGCAGCGCCGTCAGGACGCGCCCGCGCAATTGGCAGCCGACTGAATGTAGTGCCGAGCCATGCTCGGCAGGGGCTTTCCCGGCAAAACCAACCCCAGTAGTGCCGAGCCATGCTCGGCAGGGGCCCTATGCACAATCCCGGACATCGCCGGGAATGCTTCAGCCGAGCATGGCTCGGCTCTACAAGGGGAAGTCCTCTGGAATTCCTGCTTTTCCGGCCCCAACACCGGACTTGCTTCGCGGCTTACGCCGCTCCTACAAAAGCAGCGCAGCCGCCTTGCTCAGCGATGCATATCGTCGGTAGTGAAGCTCTCGCCGCAGCCGCATTCGGCCGCTGCGTTGGGATTCTTGAAGGTAAACGTCTCGCTCAGGCCCTGCTTGCCGAAGTCGATTTCGGTGCCATCCACTAGCGGCAGGCTCTGTGCGTCCACGTAGATGCGCACGCCGTCCTGCTCGAACACGGTGTCGCCCTCGCGCTCATCCTTGGCCAGGTCGGTGATATGGCCCCAACCCGAGCAACCGGTGCGGGTCACGCCAAAACGCAGGCCAAGCGCACCCGGGGTGCCGCTGACGAAACGCTGCACGCGGGAATGGGCGATGGGGGTCAGATGAACAGCCATGGTGGGGCGACTCCAGCAGAATTACGGTCCAATTATAGATGTGGGCGGCCGGCCAGACTGCAAGCGTAGATAAATGCTCGCCTGCCCGGGCCCGGAGCCGCTAAAATCTCGCATTCACAGATCGAGTCGATCAACAGAGGATTCAAGTCATGACGGTGGTCAGCGTTGCACACGCCCTTGCCGGGAAATTCCCGGAAGGCGGAGAAGTCACAGTCCGCGGGTGGGTCCGCACGGTGCGCGGCTCGGCTGGACTGGCCTTCGTCAACGTCAGCGATGGCTCGGGCTTCGCCCCGATCCAGGTCGTGGCCACCGAAGCGCTGTCCAATTTCGAAGACATCAAGAAGCTGACCCCAAGCTGCTCGGTGATCGCCACCGGCACCCTGGTCAAGTCGCAGGGCAAGGGCCAGAGCTTCGAGATCCAGGCGCAAAGTCTCGAGATCGTCGGCTGGGTCGAAGACCCGCTGACCTACCCGATCCAGCCCAAGCCGATGTCGCCGGAGTTCCTGCGCGAAGTGGCGCACCTGCGCCCGCGCACCAACCTGTTCGGCGCCGTCACCCGTATCCGCGACTGCCTGTCCAAGGCCGTGCACCGTTACTTCCACGAGAACGGCTTCTACTGGATCAGCACGCCCATCGTCACCACCTCCGATGCCGAGGGTGCTGGCCAGATGTTCCGCGTCTCGACGCTGGACATGGCCAACCTGCCGCGCACCAGCGATGGCCAGATCGATTTCAGCCGTGACTTCTTCGGCAAGGAAACCTTCCTGACCGTGTCCGGCCAGCTCAACGTCGAGGCTTACTGCCTGGCACTGAGCAAGGTCTACACCTTCGGCCCGACCTTCCGCGCCGAAAACAGCCACACCACCCGCCACCTGGCTGAGTTCTGGATGGTGGAGCCGGAAATCGCCTTCGCCGACCTGGCCGAAAACGCGCGTGTGGCCGAAGAGTTCCTGAAGTACCTGTTCCGCGCGGTGCTCGATGAGCGCGCCGACGACATGGCCTTCATCGCCGAGCGCGTGCAGAAGGACGCCATCACCCGCCTGGAAGCCTTCGTCAATGCACCGTTCGAGCGCATCGAGTACACCGATGCGATCAGCCTGCTGCAGAAATCCGGCAAGAAGTTCGACTACCCGGTCGAATGGGGCCTGGACTTGCAGACCGAGCACGAGCGTTGGCTGACCGAAGAACACGTCGGCCGCCCGGTGGTGGTGACCAACTACCCGGAACACTTCAAGGCCTTCTACATGCGCCTGAACGACGACGGCAAGACCGTCGCCGCGATGGACGTGCTGGCCCCGGGCATCGGCGAGATCATCGGCGGCAGCCAGCGCGAAGAGCGCCTGAACGTGCTCGACGCGCGCATGGCGCAGTTCGGCCTGGATCCGGATCACTACCAGTGGTACCGCGATTTCCGTCGTTATGGCTCGGTGCCGCATGCCGGCTTCGGCCTGGGCTTCGAGCGCCTGGTGGTTTACGTCTGCGGCCTGTCCAACATCCGCGACGCGATCCCCTACCCGCGTGCACCGGGTTCGGCGGAGTACTGATTCATCTGATCCAGTAACAGGAGGCGGTGCCGTTGACCTTGTTCTTCGCTCTTTGCTTTGTCGGCGTGGCCATTGCCGGCCTCAGCGCCTTCCTGATTTTCTGGCCGTTGACGCTGGTCCATATCCGCGACCGGCATCCAGCGCTGGCGACCGAATTCGGCGCCGGCGCCTTTCTTAAACCAGAGTGCCTGCGCTGGCTGCTGGGGCGCGGCTTTGTCCGCATCGCCGACCGCTCGCTATCGGGGCTGGCCACACCCGCCCGCATCGCCCTGCTGGTGATGCTCGGCGGGCTGGGCATGGCACTGCTGTTGTGGCTTTTTTCGCAGGTAATGAAATGACTGATTTCGAGAACATTCCCGACCAGTGGTGGCTGGCACAGCTCGGCGGCACCCTGATCTGGGCGCGCCTGCGGGTCCGCCCGGGCGGCACCGCCGAGATCCTGGACAGCGACGGCAACACACTTAGCTACGACAGCGAAGACACTGCCCGCGCACAGCTGTTCGACGCCGAGTTCGTTGCCTTTGACGGCCTGGACGAAGAAGACGCACTGCATCGCGGCTTCTCGCTGCACGAAGTGGCACCGCCGCAAGGCGATGACGACAGCTTGCGCGAGCGCATGGTTCAACTGCTCGGCACCCGGGTTTAAGCACTCCGTGTTCGCCCAGCGCGTTTTCGTGGAAACCGACCTGCTCTGGCTGGACCGCCTGCTGGCCCGCGACCCGTTCGTGACCTTACTGACCACCGGCGACGATGGGCTGCCCAAACTGACCCGACTGCCGGTGCTTTATCGGCGTGACGGGGACAAGGTGGAACTGATCGGCCATTGGGCCAAGGCCAACAAACAGTCGCGCCACCTCGGCCGCGCCAAGGTATTGGTCAACGGCCCGCAAGGCTATGTCTCGGCCAGCTGGTATCCGGACAAGGAAAGCGCTGCGCGTGTCCCAACCTGGAACTACGCCGCCGCTGAACTGGTCGGCGAACTGCACAGCTTCGACGACACGGCTGCATTGGCGCAGCTGCTGTCAGACACCAGCCACTTCTTCGAGGCCAGCGTCGGCCAGGACTGGCAATTCGATGCCAGCCTTGACGATCACGCCCCTTCGCTGCGCGCCATCGTAGGCTTCCGCCTGTACGTGCAGCAGATCCAGATCAAGCTGAAGCTCAGTCAGAACCACCCGCAGGCAAACCAGCTGGCGGTGATCGAGGCCTTGCAGGCCCTGGACACCCCCGACGCCCGCGAACTGGCGCAGTGGATGCAGCTATACCGCAGTGAGCACGGCGACCAGCACGATGACTGAGCTGCGCCTCGTTTCCCGCGACGCCGCCGTCAACACTTCCGGCAGCGCCCTACCCCTCAAGATCGCAAGGGAAGCTTCACCATGAAAGACATCCACAACCTGCTGCTCAAGAACCGCGAATGGGCGGACCGGATCGAGAAAGAAGATCCCGAGTTCTTCCATCAGCTGGCCAAGCAGCAGAGCCCGGAATACCTGTGGATCGGCTGTTCCGATTCGCGCGTACCGGCCAACCAGATCATCGGCATGGCGCCGGGCGAGATCTTCGTCCACCGCAACATCGCCAACGTGGTGGTGCATACCGACCTGAACTGCCTGAGCGTGATCCAGTACGCGGTGGACCAGCTCAAGATCAAGCACATCCTGATCGTCGGCCATTACGGCTGCGGCGGCGTGCATGCAGCCTTGAACAAGGTGCGCGTCGGCCTTGCCGACAACTGGCTGCGGCACGTCGGTGATGTCGCCCAGAAGCACGACGACATCCTGTCGCAGATCGACGACCCGGAGCTGCGCCACGCGCGCCTGTGCGAGTTGAACGTGATCGAGCAGGTGGTCAACGCCTGTCGCTCGACCATCGTGCAAGACGCCTGGGCGCGCGGCCAGAAGCTGATGGTGCACGGCTGGGTCTACAGCCTGCGCGACGGCCGGGTCAGTGAGATGGGTATTGACGTGGGTGCACCGGAAGAGCTGCAGCCGGCGTATGAGAAGGCGCTGTCGTTTGTGCCGCGGAAGGGCAAAAGGCACTGAGCGGAGGAAGGCACTGCCGGAGCTAGGCTTCCCTAAACCCGGCCGGAGCTAGGCTTCCTCCCCTCTCCCGCTTGCGCGAGAGGGGCTGGGGGTGAGGGCCTACCGCCCCAGCCAAGTCAAAACCATGCCCTCATCCGCCCTCCGGGCACCTTCTCCCGCATGCGGGAGAAGGGACAGAGCAGAAGCCAGAGCAAAGCCAAAGCCAAAGCAACAGCCAAAGCAACAGCAACAGCAAGAGCAAGAGCAAGCCCAAAGCCGCAGCAGCCCCCCCTCCAAAACACCCCCAGCCCCACACCAAACAGGCCCCGCATGCTCCCCCTACCCCTGAATCTGCTCGGCTGGATCGAAGAACACCGCCATCTCCTGAAGCCGCCAGTCGGCAACAAGATGATCGAGAACGGTGACTTCATCGTCATGGTGGTTGCCGGCCCCAATAGCCGCAACGATTACCACTGGGACGAAGGCCCGGAGTGGTTCTTCCAGCTTGAAGGCGAGATGGTGCTGCGCGTGCAGGAAGATGGCGCGGTGCGCGACATCCCGATCCGGGCCGGCGAGATCTTCCTGCTGCCGCCGCGCGTACCGCATTCGCCGCAGCGCATGCCCGGCTCGATCGGCCTGGTCGTCGAGCGCAAGCGTCTTGACCATGAGCTCGATGGCTTCATGTGGTTCTGCCAGCAGTGCAACCACAAGCTCTACGAAGAGTTCTTCCACCTGAAGAACATCGAGACCGATCTACCCAAGGTCTTCGACCGGTTCCATGCGTCCACCGAACACCGCACCTGCAGCCAATGCGGGGCCGTGCATCCACTGCCAAAACCGGTCACGCCAGAGGCCTGAGTGGCCGGGCGCGGTTACACTGCGGATACATCCTCGACGTGTCCGCACCGATGAACGAAACGCTGTCACCCGCCCACGCCATCGCACTTGATGCCGCCGATCCGCTGCGCCACCTGCGCAGCCAGTTCCTGATTCCTCAGCACCAAGGTGCCGATCAAACCTACTTCGTCGGCAATTCGCTCGGCCTGCAGCCACGCGGCGCGCTGGCGATGGTGCAGGAGGTGATGGATCAATGGGGCCGCATCGCCGTCGAAGGCCACTTCACCGGTCCTACGCAATGGTTGAGTTATCACCGCCTGGTGCGCGATTCGCTGGCCGGCGTTGTCGGCGCGCTGCCGCATGAAGTGGTGGCGATGAACACGCTGAGCGTGAACCTGCATCTGATGATGGTCAGCTTCTACCGCCCGAGCAGCGAGCGCCCGGCGATCCTGATGGAAGCCGGCGCCTTCCCGACCGACCGCCATGCGGTCGAGGCACAGATCCGCTTCCATGGCTTCAACCCGGCCACCGATCTGATCGAAGTGCAGCCGGACGAAGCCAACGGCACCATCTCGATGCAGGCCATCGAACAGGCCATCAGCGAACACGGCAAGCGCGTCGCACTGGTGCTGTGGCCGGGCGTGCAGTACCGCACCGGCCAGGTCTTCGATCTGGACGCGATCACCCGCCTGGCACGCGCGCAAGGTGCCAACATCGGTTTCGATCTCGCCCACTCGGTCGGCAATGTGCCGTTGAACCTGCACGACGTCGCACCTGATTTCGCGGTGTGGTGCCACTACAAATACTTGAACGCCGGCCCGGGTGCGGTTGCTGGTGCCTTCGTGCACGAACGCCATGCCAAGGACACTTCGCTGCCGCGCTTCGCAGGTTGGTGGGGCCATGAACAGGCGACCCGCTTCCAGATGGCACCAGAATTCGTTCCCGAGCTCGGCGCCGAGGGCTGGCAGCTGAGCAATCCGCCGGTACTAGGCCTCGCTCCACTGCGTGCATCGCTGGCGCTGTACGACGAAGCCGGCATGGACGCACTGCGCACAAAGTCACTGAAGATCACCGGCTACCTGGAAACCATGGTGCGTGCGCGCCTGGACCATGTGCTGCAGATCATCACCCCGGCCGAACCCGAGCGCCGCGGCTGCCAGTTGTCGCTGCGCGTGGCCGGTGGCCGCGCACAGGGCCGCTCGCTGTTCGAGTATCTGCAATCAGTAGGCGTGCTCGGCGACTGGCGCGAGCCCGATGTCATCCGCATCTCGCCCACGCCTTTGTACAACCGCTACAGCGATGTCTACCGCTTCGTCGATGAAGTGGAAACCTGGGCTGGCGTCTGACCAACGGAATCCTGTGACTTGAATACCCCCACCCCACGCAGCCTCACCTTGATCGGAGCCGGCCTGGCCGGCTCCCTGCTCGCCATTCTGCTGTCGCGGCAAGGCTGGAAAATTACTGTCTACGAACGTCGCGGTGATCCGCGTATCGCTGACTACGAGTCCGGCCGATCGATCAATCTCGCACTGGCCGAACGTGGTCGCAATGCCTTGCGCCAGGCCGGTGTCGAAGACGAAGTGATGGCCAAGGCAGTGATGATGCGCGGGCGCATGGTGCATCCGCGCGAAGGCGAGCCCGACCTTCAGCGTTACGGTCGCGATGACAGTGAAGTGATCTGGTCGGTGCACCGCAAGGACCTCAATACCACCTTGCTGCAACTGGCCGAAGAAGCCGGTGCAACCGTGCATTTCCACCGCCGCCTGCACACCGTGGACTTCGACGCTGGCTATGCGCGCCTCATCGATGACCGCGACGACCAGCCGCACGACATCCACTTCAACACGCCGCTGATCGGTGCCGACGGCGCCGGTTCGGCACTGCGTGCAGCAATGAACCGCAAACTCCCGTTGGGCGAGCGCATCGAGTTCCTCGATCATTCGTACAAGGAGTTGGAGATCCCGCCAGCAGCAGACGGCAGCTTCCAGATCGAAGCCAATGCCCTGCACATCTGGCCGCGCGGCAACTACATGTGCATCGCCCTGCCGAATGACGAAGGCACCTTCACCGTCACCCTGTTCCTGCCCAATGAAGGTACGCCCAGCTTCGCCACGGTGCGCAATGGTGCCGAAGCGGAGGCACTGTTCCAGCGCGACTTCGCTGATGCGTTGCCGTTGATACCTGACTTGCGCGCCGATTGGGACCAGCATCCACCCGGCCTGCTCGGCACGCTGTACCTGGAACGCTGGCATCAGCGTGGCAAGGCGGTGCTGATTGGCGATGCCGCGCACGCAATGGTGCCCTTCCACGGCCAAGGCATGAATTGCGCGTTCGAGGACTGCGTGGTGCTGGCGCGCTGCCTGGCCGAGCATCCCGGCACCGAAGAAGCCTTCGTCGCATTTGAAGCCGAACGCAAGCCCAACGCCATCGCCATCCAGCAGATGGCCTTGGACAACTATCTGGAAATGCGTGACCGCGTCGCCGATCCAAGCTACCTGCTACAGCGCGAGCTGGAGCAGGCGCTGCAGGCACGCTGGCCAACCCGCTTCGTGCCGCATTACACGATGGTCACCTTCCTGCACACTCCGTACTCGGTTGCACTGGAACGTACCCGTCTGCAGCAGGCCATCCTTGCCGACGCAACCGCCGGCCACGACTCGCTGGACAATATCGACTGGGCCGCGCTTGAGCAGATCGTCCATGCCCAGCTGCCGGTACTGGAAGGAGCGCGCTGATGGCCGAGAGCTTCCTGTTCTACGACCTGGAAACCTTTGGCCAGGACCCACGCCGCACCCGCATCGCCCAGTTCGCCGCGGTGCGCACCGATGCCAACCTGAAAGTCATCGACGAGCCGGTCAGCTTCTATGTCAAGCCGGCCGACGACCTGCTGCCCTCGCCGATTGCCACGCTGATCACCGGCATCACCCCACAGCATGCGCTGGCCGAAGGTGTCAGCGAAGCCGAGGCCTTCGCCCGTATCAACGAGCTGATGAGCAAGCCGCAGACCTGCACGCTGGGCTACAACACGCTGCGATTCGATGATGAGTTCGTGCGCTACGGCCTGTTCCGCAACTTCCATGATCCCTACGAGCGCGAGTGGCGCAGCGGCAACTCGCGCTGGGACCTGCTCGACATGCTGCGGCTGGTGCACGCACTGCGCCCGGACGGCATCAACTGGCCCAAGCGCGAAGACGGCGCCACCTCGTTCAAGCTCGAGCATTTGGCGCTGGCCAATGACGTACGCGAAGGCGACGCCCACGAGGCACTGTCCGACGTCTACGCCACCATTGGCATGGCCCGCCGCTTCCGCGAGGCGCAGCCGCGCATGTGGGATTACGCACTGCGCCTGCGCGACAAGCGCTACGTCGCCAGCCTGCTCGATGTAGTAGCGATGGAGCCGGTGCTGCACATCTCGATGCGCTACCCGGCCAGCCGTCTGTGCGCCGCGCCGGTGCTGCCTTTGGCTCGCCATCCGCATATCAACAACCGGGTGATCGTGTTTGACCTGGAAGGCGATATCGAGCCGCTGCTGGAGCTGTCGGTCGAAGAGATCACCGCGCGCCTGTACACCCGCGCCGCCGACCTGCCCGAGGGCCAGCAACGCATTCCGCTGAAGGAAGTGCACCTCAACAAGGTACCGGCGCTGGTGGCCTGGAACCATCTGCGCGATGCCGACTTCGAGCGTCTTGCCATCGACCCAGCGGTGATTGAAGCCAAGGCCGAGAAGCTGCGTGCGCTTGCTCCGCAGCTGGCCGAGAAGGCCCGCCAGGTGTTTGCGCGTGAACGCACGAATGACGGCCCGGTCGATGCCGACGCCTCGCTGTACGACGGCTTCCTGGCCGAAGGCGACAAGGGCCTGCTCAGCAAGGTGCGCACTGCGCCGCCGGAAGCACTGGCCGAGCTGGAACAGCGCTTCCGCGATCCGCGCCTACCCGAACTGCTGTTCCGTTACCGCGCCCGTAACCATCCGCAGACCCTGGACGCCACCGCGCGCTCACGCTGGGATGCGTATCGTCAGCAGCGCTTCACTATCCCGGGCATGGCCGAGCAGACCTTACCCGAGTACATCGCGCAGATCGCCCAATTGCGCGAAGAACACAAGGACAACCCGGCCTCACTGGGCTTGCTGGATGCTTTGGACCAGTGGCGCCACACCCTGCAGGACACACCATGACCCAGTATTTCAGCGATGCCAGCTTCAAGTTCCTGAAAGCGTTGGCACGCCATAACGACAAGACCTGGTTTGCCGAGCACAAGCAGCAATACGAAGACCATGTACGCCAGCCCTTCCTGCGCCTGATCACCGATCTGCAGCCAAACCTGAGCGAGGTCAGCACGCACTTCCAGGCCGATCCGCGCACCGTCGGCGGCTCGCTGTTCCGCATCTACCGTGATTCGCGCTTCTCCCACGACAAGGCACCCTACAAGACCTGGCAGGGTGCACGCCTGTTCCATGAGCGTCGCAAGCAGGTACCGGCGCCGTCGTATTACATCCATCTGGCGCCGGGTGAGAGCTTCGTCGGCGCTGGCATCTGGCACCCGGAACCGGACGTACAGCGTCGCCTGCGGCAGTTCATCCTCGACAACCCCGGCAGCTGGAAGGCGGCCGCGCATGCGCCGGCCACGCGCAAGCGCTATGAGTTCGAGAGCAGCGAGAAGCTTGTGCGGCCACCGCGCGGCTTCCCGGCCGATTTCGAGTTCATCGACGACCTCAAACACCGCAACTGGGTGCTGTGGCGCTCGCTCGACGACGAGACGATGACCGGCCCGCGCCTGCGCCAGACCCTTGCCAAGGACCTGGCCGCACTCGGTCCGTTCGTCGACTACCTGTGCGCCGCGCTGGACCTGGAATTCTGATTAGCGCGGGCTTCACGCAAACCAACCTGGTTTGCGGCACGCTTGGCGGCAACCTTCGACAGGAAGCCGCCATGACCAGCATCCACCTGCAAGTCTGGATCGATGCCCCGCTGGCCACCGTCTACAGCGGCTTGGCCAGTGCCGAGGGACTGAGCCATTGGTGGATTCCGCACCAGCAATCGCTCATCGACGACGACACGGTGATCAGCCACAACCCCGGCTCCGGCCATGGCGTGGTGGCGCTGAAGGTGCTGGAGATCATTCCCGAGCGCTGCATCCGCTGGGAAGTGATCAGCCGCCACCCGCCACCCGCCACAAAGCCCGGCCTCGGCCTGGACCGGCACCGAGATCCGCTTTGAACTGTCACGCCGGGCCAGCCCCGGCGCCTGGCGCGGCCTGCCGCACGAAGGCGAGCCGATGACCGTACTGGAGTTCCACCATCTGGGCTGGAACGGCGACAGTGAGTACCTGGGCTTCTGCAGCCAAGCCTGGGCCGAAACCCTGGTGATGCTGCGCCGCTGGGCCGAAGCAAGCATCCCCGCACATTCCTGATATCGAGGACAGCAACGCAATGAAGAAGTGGATACTCGCCGCCGTCATCGCCATCGCCGTATTGCTGGCCGCCTACGTCATCGGCGGCCCCTATCTGGCAATCCGAGGCATCAGCCAAGCCATCGAACAGCGCGACACCGGCAAGCTGGCGCGGCATGTCGACTTTGGCGCAGTGCGGGTCAACATCAAGGCGCAGGTCAACGATTACATCGTGCGCCGCGCCGGCAGCGACATGCAGTCCAGTCTGTTCGGCCAGGTAGCCTTGGGCATGGCCGGAAATCTCACCGGCGCAGGCGTCGATACCTTCGTCACCCCCTTGGGCATTGCCGCGCTGCTGCAAGGTGACAGCCTGTGGAAGCGGGCCATCGGTGACACCGTCGGCGGTGACACCTGGGCACCGCCCTCCCCGGCCAAGCCGCTGGCCAATACCACTGGCCACTACGAATCGCTGTCGCGTTACACCGCTACCACGCACCTGGAAGATGGCCGCGAGGTCGTGTTCGTGCTCAGCCGCCAAGGGCTGCGCTGGCGGCTGACCAATATCGTGCTGCCACTGGGACAGGCGCCGGGCTGACCGGCGCCGGTTCCGTCAGGCAATCTTGCGCGGCGCTACTTCGACATCGCTGTCAGCGAGGAAGGCATCCAGTGAATCATCCATCGCCTGCATCCAAGGCGTGTGATGCAGCGGCGCCAGCGTGCCAGTCAGCACCGAGCGATAGCTGTAGTTGCGATAGCCGAGGATGTCGTCCTTCTTGTCGTGCTTCCACTGTTTGAACAGCGTGGCCACGGCCTCGACGTTGAAGTCCGGATAGTCGGTGGCATCAAGCAGATCACGCACATAGCCGGTCTGGAAGTCGATGTCCTGCTCGGCCGATGTCGTCGCCTCCTCGCGCGCCAACCAGGCTTCACTGTCAGCACGCATTGCATCGGCGGCCGGCAGCGCGATCCTGTCGAGGATCACGTCGCGCGCATACCAGGCCTGGGCATCGAACATGTTGAAGGTGTAGTACTGGTCCTGCATGCCCAGATAGATCAGCTTGGGGTTGTCGATCCAGAACACACCCTTGTACAGATCACCGGGATACAAGCGATTGCGGGTACGCAGGGTCAAAGCATCGGGCAGAAACGGGAAATGGTGCTGGTAGCCGGTGCACAGCACGATCGCATCCACATCCTTGCTGCTGCCATCGATGAAGTGCGCTGTATTGCCCTCGACACGCTGCAGCAGCGGCTTTTCCTCGAACGCAGCCGGCCAGTCGTAGCCGGTCGCAGCACTGCGATAGCTGAAGGTCACCGACTTGGCACCGTACTTGTAGCATTGCGTACCGATGTCCTCGGCCGAATAGCTGCTACCTACCAGCAGCAGGTCCTTGTCGGTGAACTCGCAGGCATCACGGAAATCGTGCGCATGCAGCACGCGCCCCGGGAAACGATCCACGCCTTCGAAGAACGGCGCGTTCGGCGTGGAGAAATGCCCGGTGGCAACGATTACCCGGTCGAACTCCTCGGTCAGCAACTCGTCTTTCTTCAGGTCACGGACGGTGACGGTGAAACGCTCGGTCTCTTCCGAGTAATCGACCCATTGCACGGCCATGTTGAAGCGGATCTGATCACGCACGCCGCTTTTTTCGATGCGGCCCATGATGTAGTCGCGCAGCACGGCGCGTGGCGGATAGGAGGCGATCGGGCGGCCAAAATGCTCTTCGAAACTGTAGTCGGCAAACTCCAGCGCTTCCTTCGGGCCGTTCGACCAGAGGTAGCGGTACATGCTGCCATGTACGGGTTCGCCATAAGCATCCAGCCCGGTACGCCATGTGTAGTTCCACATCCCGCCGAGATCGGATTGCTTTTCGAAGCAGACGATCTCTGGCACTTCAGCCCCACCTCGACGGGCAGATTCAAAGGCACGAAGTTGCGCCAGGCCGCTCGGGCCGGCTCCAAGAATGGCGATACGCATGGTCATTCGGGTTGTTTCTCCTGTGTAGCTGCAATCGCGCAAACGCGACGGCACTGCGCAAGGGCGCGTTATGCGCCGTGCAGGAGAGACAATGCGTCCAGTCCCGCGCGGCGCGCGAAACACCCGGCCGCCACGCAAGGCAGCGCGAAAGGGAGTGGCAGGTACATGACGCTACCGGTCGGGGAACAGGCCCCGCCCCTGGATCACCGGGTGGGTGCAGTGCGGGAGGGATCTGCTGCATTCGTGCAGATCAGGGCGCGGCAGGATTGCCGCTGGTTCAGCTGGGAACCCGCGAAAGCACCTTCATCCTAGCATGTGGGGAATGTAGGGCTGCAAATCGAGCTTTTGTAGGAGCGGCGTAAGCCGCGAAGCCACAAATCTTGCCGATACGGCATTTGCTGCCATTGCAGGCAGTATGCATTCGGTCTTGTCACCAGCTTCGCGGCTTACGCCGCTCCTACAAAAAACCGGTTCAATCCGGATTGGCTACGCCATGCGGCACATGCCCTGCAGCCACATGCTGACGCGCGCTGTCGATGTTGTGCTGCGAATCATCAAAGAAGATGTCAGCACCAAACGCTTCCAGGAACGGCCCCTTGTGCCGCCCGCCGAGGAACAGCGCCTCATCCAGACGCACGCCCCATTCACGCAAGGTGCGGATCACGCGCTCATGCGCAGGTGCCGAACGTGCGGTTACCAGCGCGGTGCGGATAGGTGCTGCTTCGCCAGCCGGGAATGCTGCCTGCAAGGCATGCAATGCCGAAAGGAAGTTACGGAACGGGCCACCACTGAGCGGCTCGTGCGCACGCTCGCGTTCGTGGCGGCCGAATGCCTCCACGCCCTGCTCGCGCGAAATACGCTCGCTTTCGTCCCCAAAGATCACCGCGTCGCCATCAAAGGCGATGCGCAGCTGGGTCTTGGAACGACCGGTATCGGTGGCAGCAGCCGAAGCCGCAGCAACGTCCTGCGCACTCTGCGGCAGGATGGTCGCCGCAGCGACGCCGTTGACCAGCGCACGCCGCACCGAATCCGGGTTGGCCGAAAGAAACAGATCCGTACCGAACGGTTTGACGTAAGGCCAGGTCGGCTCGCCTGCGGTGAAGGTGGCGCGCACGATATCCAGCTTGTAATGCTGGATGGAGTTGAAGATGCGCAGGCCGGTGTCAGCGGAATTGCGCGACAGCAGGATCACCTCGACGCGCGGAGTCTCTTCCGGCGCCCCGTCATTCAGCGCAAGCAGCTTACGCACCACCGGGAACGCCACGCCGGGTTTGAGCACATCATCCTCGTGCGCCCGCTGGTAGGCGGCATAGGCCTCCAGACCTTCGCGTTCGAACAAGGCATGGCCTTCTTCGAGATCGAACAAGGCGCGCGAAGTAACCGCGACGGTGAGAAGCCGGGGAGTGTTGTCACCCATGGACGATGAACCCAATACGATCAAGGAACGGGACCCAGTCTACCCGGAAGCGGCCCCGCTGCTGCCATTCCGGCCCTCAGACCATGAACTGCTCGCTCAGGATGCGCTCTTCGAGGTTGTGCTCGGGATCGAACAGCAAGGTCACCTGGCGCTCGCGCGACTCACGGATCGTCACTTCCACCACGTCACGGGTTTCGTGCGAATCGGCGGTGACGCTGACCGGACGCTTATAGGGATCGAGTACGCGGAAGCGCACTTCGGTCTCGGCCTTGAGGATGGCGCCACGCCAGCGCCGCGGCCGATACGGGGCCAACGGGGTCAAGGCAATGGTATTGGAGCCCAGCGGCAGGATCGGGCCATGCGCTGAGTAGTTGTATGCGGTGCTGCCGGCGGGTGTGGAGACCAGCACGCCATCGCAGATCAGCTCTTCCACCCGCTGCTGGCCATTGAGGTCGATACCGATATGCGCGGCCTGTCGGGTTTGCCTTAGCAGCGACACGTCGTTATAGGCCAGCGAGCCGGTGGTGGTGCCTGATTCGGTCTGCGCGATCATTTCCAACGGCCGCAGGTAAGCCGGTTCGGCCAAGGCCAGGCGCTCGATCAGGTCGTCTTCGCGATGGTGGTTCATCAGGAAGCCGACGGTGCCCAGCTTCATGCCGAACACCGGCTTGCCCTTGCTGCCATGGCGATGCAGGGTCTGCAACATGAAGCCATCGCCGCCGAGCGGGCAGATCACGTCCGCGTCTTCCGGGTTGTGATCGCCATAGCGCGCAGCCAGGCTGACACGGGCCTGCTGGGCAGTCTCAACGGTGCTGGCGAGGAATGCGATTCGGGGGGACACGGGCGCGTCTTTTCGTTCGGCTTGGAGGGCGAGGATAACCTGCTGGTGCGTTGGCTGGTGTTTTCGTTTGCTTGGAAACTGAAGGCCAAAGCGAAGAGCTTGCCCTCACCCCAACCCCTCTCCCGCGCGCGGGAGAGGGGCTGAAGCTGCAATTGCACGCGGTGCTTGCGCTCGCAGATCACTAGCCCCTCTCCCGGGCGTGGGCGAGGGGTTGGGGTGAGGGCAAGCTCTTGATTTCCCCAAAAGAAAACGGGCCCAAAGGGCCCGTTCTCCAAAACAAAACCTAACGCTTTATGCGCCGTGCGCAGCCAACTGGCCCAAACGCTGCACCGCTACCGACACGGTCGGGTAGTCCAGCGTCTTCTGCTCGGCCAACTCAGCCAGCATGGCCAAGGTGAAACGCAGACCGCTGTCATCACGACCCAACCACGCAGCCACCTTGGCCTCGGCGGTCGCGCCCTTCATCGACAGCACCTGACCAGCCAGTGCACGCTGATGCGCAGCCAGCTCGTCGCGCAGCACGCCACGGGCAACCGCATGCCAACGGCCGTTGACCTCCAGCGCATCGATCTGCTCGAACAGCCACGGCATCTGCAGGGCTTCGCCCAGGCGGAAGTGGACCTTGGACACGTCCACCGGCTTGAGCTTGCGCGGACGCGCCAGTTCAATGATGTCGAACGCCGGCTCCAGGAACTGCAGTTCGGACAGCTGCTGTGCCAGTGCCGCCGGCAAGCCCTTCTCCTTCCATGCCGCGACGCTGGCCTCATAGGCCGGGCGCTGCGAATCCGGCAGTACGCCCGAGGCGACACGGATGTCGTTGAACGGCCCCTGGTAGCGATCCACTGCGGCAGTGATGCCCGGCATCGTGCCCGGACGGGTCAGCAACCAACGCACGAACGAACGCTGCAACTTCCAGATCACTTCCAGTGCGTCCACCTGCACTGCTTCCGGCAAGGTGCCGTCGAGCGCGTCGATCTGCGTCCACAGTGCACGTGCATCCAGCGTTTCACGGCTGATGGTGTAAGCCTTGGCGACCTCGGCCACGGTGCGGCCGGTGTCTTCCTGCATACGCATCAGGAAGGTGGCGCCCATGCGGTTGATGGTCTGGTTGGTCACGGCCGTGGCGATGATTTCACGCTTCAGGCGGTGACGCTCCATCGCGTCGGCGTACTTCTTCTGCAGCGGCTGCGGGAAGTAACGCAGCAGCTCCTTGGACAGGTACGGGTCTTCCGGGATATCCGACTCCAGCAGCTGCTGGAACGCGACGATCTTGGAGTACGACAGCAGCACTGCCAGCTCCGGACGGGTCAGGCCCTGGCCACGCAGCTTGCGTGCCGACAGCTCGGCATCGGACGGCAGGAACTCGATCTGGCGATCCAGCAGGCCCTGCTTCTCCAGCGTGCGGATGAAGTGCTGCTTGGAGCCTAGACGCTTGCTGCTCATCCGCTCCATCAGGCTCAGCGCCTGGTTCTGACGGTAGTTGTCCATCAGCACCAGTTCGCCAACCTCGTCGGTCATCGAGGCCAGCAACTTGTTGCGCTGCTCCACGGTGAGCTTCTTGGCGCGCACTACATCATTGAGCAGGATCTTGATGTTGACTTCGTGGTCGGAGGTATCAACACCGGCCGAGTTGTCGATGAAGTCGGTGTTGAGCAGCACGCCTACCTGTGCGGCTTCGATGCGGCCGAGCTGGGTCATGCCCAGGTTGCCGCCCTCGCCCACGATCTTGCAGCGCAGCTCGCCGCCGTTGACGCGCAGGCCGTTGTTGGCGCGGTCGCCGACATCGGCATTGGTCTCGCTGGCCGACTTGACGTAGGTGCCGATGCCGCCGTTCCACAGCAGGTCAACCGGCGCCTTCAGCGCGGCATTGATCAGGTCGGTCGGGTTCATCGCCTTGATGCTGGCGTCGATGCCCAGTGCATCGCGCACTTCCGGGGTGATCTCGATCGACTTGAGCGAACGCGGGTAGATGCCGCCGCCCTTGCTGATCAGCTTGCTGTCGTAGTCGGCCCAGCTCGAACGCGGCACCTTGAACATGCGCGCGCGTTCCTTGAACGAGCTGGCAGCGGTCGGGTTCGGGTCGAGGAAGATGTGGCGGTGGTCGAAGGCGCAGACCAGGCGGATGTGCTCGGATAGCAGCATGCCGTTACCGAACACGTCGCCGGACATGTCGCCGACACCGACCACGGTGAAGTCCTGCTTCTGGCAGTCCTGGCCCAGTGCACGGAAGTGGCGCTTGACCGACTCCCACGCACCACGCGCGGTGATGCCCATGCCCTTGTGGTCGTAGCCCACCGAACCACCGGAGGCGAACGCGTCGTCCAGCCAGAAACCGTGCGCACGGGCGATGCCGTTGGCGGTGTCGGAGAACGTGGCGGTGCCCTTGTCGGCAGCGACGACCAGGTACGGATCGTCCATGTCATGACGCACAACGCCCTGCGGCGGCACGATCTTGTTGTTGACGATGTTGTCGGTGATGTCGAGCAGGCCGTTGATGAAGCGCTTGTAGCAGGCCACGCCCTCGGCAAACCATGCATCGCGGTCCACCGCCGGGTCCGGCAGCTGCTTGGCGAAGAAACCGCCCTTGGAGCCGACCGGCACGATCACGGTGTTCTTCACCATCTGTGCCTTGACCAGACCCAGCACCTCGGTGCGGAAGTCTTCGCGACGGTCCGACCAGCGCAGGCCACCACGGGCAACCGGGCCGAAGCGCAGATGGGTACCTTCCACGCGCGGGCCGCACACGAAGATCTCGCGGTACGGGCGCGGCTTGGGCAGGTCCGGCACCTTGGCGGCGTCGAACTTGAAGCTGATGTAGTCGGCCGGACCACCATCGGCGCGCACGCCGTCCTTGCGGACCATGTAGTAGCTGGTGCGCAGGGTGGCTTCGATCACGCCGATGAAACTACGCAGGATGCGGTCTTCGTCCAGGCTGGAAACGCCGTCGAGCAGCTTGATCAGCACTTCGTGCACCAGCGCCATGCGCGCGGCACGGTCGCTCTTGCGCGCCTTGACCACGCCGTCGAGCAGCTTGAGGGTGGCAGCATCGTCACCGGCCAGCTGCTTGAACTGGGCCAGCTGCGCATCCAGCACCGCCTTGTCTGCCGACGGGGCCGGCTCGAAGCGGGCTTCGAAGAGTTCCACGATCAGGCGGGCCAGCAGCGGATAGCGATTGAAGGTGCCTTCCACATAGGCCTGCGAGAACGGCACGCCGATCTGCAGCAGGTACTTGCAGTAGCCACGCAGCATCGACACCTGGCGCCAATCCAGACCGGCGCCCAGCACCAGGCGGTTGAAGCCGTCATTCTCGGCATCGCCGTGCCAGACACGGGCGAAGGCATCGCTGAAGGCGGCATTGGCGCTGGCCGGGTCGATCGCACCGATGGTGGATTCGACTTCGAAGTCCTGCACGTAGACCGGCGCTTCATCGACCATCAGCTTGTACGGGCGCTCGGCGATCACGCGCAGGCCCATGTTCTCCATCATCGGCAACACATCGGACAGCGGAATGTCTTCGAGCTGGCGGTAAAGCTTCAGACGCAGGCCATCAACCTCGTCACGACGGATTGCCTGCAGGCTCAGGCGCAGATCGTCCGGGCCGGTCAGTGCGTCCAGCTGGGCAACGTCGGCTGCAGCGATTTCAGCGCTGGAGTCTTCGATGTAACCGGCCGGCAATGCCTTGCCGATACGCGAGGCAATGCGCAGGCCTTCGGCTTCGCCATGGCTGCCGACCAGCGCTTCGCGCAGATCGTCCTGCCAGTTGCGCAGTACGTGGGCCAGGCGCTTCTCCATGCCTTCCACGTCCAGCTCCAGGCTCTCTCCAGCCTTGGGACGCACGATCAGGTGCACCTGGGCCAGCGGCGAATCACCAAGCACCACGCTGGAATCGACGTATTCGCCGTGCAGCGCGTCCTTGAGCATGTTCTCAACGCGCAGACGCACGTCGGTGTTGAAGCGCTCGCGCGGCAGGAACACCAGCGCCGAGATGAAGCGGCTGAACTTGTCGCGACGCAGGAACAGGCGGCTACGCACACGCTCCTGCAGGCCGAGCACGCCCATGGCGGTGCGGAACAGTTCGTCCTCGCTGGACTGGAACAGCTCTTCGCGCGGCAGCGACTCCAGGATGTGGCGCAGTGCCTTGCCGCTGTGGCTGGACAGGCTCAGGCCCGAACGCGCCATCACGTTTTCATAGCGCTGACGTACCAGTGGGATTTCCCACGGGCGGCGGTTGTAAGCGCTGGAGGTGAACAGGCCGAGGAAGCGCTGCTCGCCGATGATCTTGCCCTTGGCGTCGAATTCCAGCACGCCGATGTAGTCCATGTAGCCGCCGCGATGGATATGCGAGCGGGCATTGGTCTTGGTCAGGATCAGGGCGTCGTGCAGGCTGCTGGTGGCGTTCAGGCCTTCGGCGGCAAGGCCCTTGACCGGGCGCGCGACCATCGTGTCCTTGCCACGCATCAGGCCCAGGCCGGTGCCGTTCTGGGCGACCAGCACTTCTTCCTTGCCCTTCTTTTCCACCTTGTATTCGCGGTAACCGAAGAAGGTGAAGTGGTTGTCAGCGGCCCAGCGCAGGAACTCCTGCGCCTCGGCACGCGAGGCCTTGGTCACCGGCAACGGACGCTTGCCGAGGTCTTCGGCCAGCGCCATGGCCTTGTCGGTCATCGGCTGCCAGTCATTCACGATGGCGCGCACGTCTTCCACCGCAGCACTCACGCGCTTGGCAACGGCATCCAGCGCATCGGCCGGCTGGCGGTCGATCTCCAGCAGCATCACCGACTCCAGCTTGCCCTCGCCCACGCCGCTGAGCTTGCCAGCCTTGTCACGCGCGATGCTGATCACCGGATGGCCCAGCACATGCACGCCGATGCCCTGCTCAGCCAGTGCCAGCGTTACCGTGTCCACCAGGAACGGCATGTCGTCGTTGACGATCTGCAGCACGGTATGTGCCGATTCCCAACCGTCGGCCTTCAGCGTCGGGTTGAACACCCGCACATTGGCCTTGCCCGGCTTGCGGGTGCGAGCGAACTCGAGCATGCCCGCAGCCAACACCGCCCAATCATCGGCCGAGTGCAGCTTGAACTCATCGGCTTCCATGCGCTTGTAGAAAGCCGTAGCAAATGCCACCGCCTGCGCCTGCGCGGCCGCAGCGGGATAACGCTTCCGCAAGGCTGCAAATACCGATTCTAGCGAGAGGCCAGCTTCGGCGATGTTCTGCTTCACAGCTGGTTTGGATTTCGTCTTTACGGACTTGGCAGCACTGTTTTGCGATTTCATGGCAGAGCTTTGGGTGTTGCTCGTTTGGAGAAACCGCGATTGTATCGCTGGTAACAAAAAGAACCTTGCTGCAGGGCCGCATTATCTGCATCGCAATTTGCTGCCAAGCGATAGCGACAGCCACGGTTTTGCTGATAGGCGATCAGCAGACAATGTCCGCCACCTGAATCTCGTTTGCTCACAGGGAGCAGTGAAAGACGAATTACGTTGCGGTGTTTCTGTACTGGACGGTATAGTCCACCGCTTATGCAAACCCCCTCTGCCAACCCCGCGCCAACCGATGCGCGTGACCAGCGCGTGCTCGAAGCGGTGCGTGAGCTATTGGCCAAACAAGGCATACGCCTGAGTATGGATTCAATAGCGGTAGCGGCAGGTTGCTCCAAACAGACGCTCTACAGCCGCTACGGCAGCAAGCGTGAGTTGTTGCGGCAAGCGATGCAGCTGCATGTGTCGACCGCGACCGCTGCGTTATCTGTATGTGAAGACAAACCATTGCACGAAACCGTGCTCGACTTTGCCGTCGGCTATCTAGAGCACCGCAACAAGCCCAACGTCCGCCGCACCGCGCAGTTGATCGGGGCCAGTGTCCATGAGTTCCGCGACGAAGCGCAGTTCATGTACCTCGGAAGCAACGAAGCGCTCCGCAACCATGTTGCTGAATGGATGCACACCGAAATGCAACGTGGTCGCCTCAAGCATGACGACCCGCAGTTCATGGCCGAGCTGTTGATCAGCATGATTGCCGGCCAGGATTTTGAAAGACAGCGCTTTCACACCCCTTACCGCGATGATCCACAACAGCGTCGCCGCTGGGCCGAATTTGCCACCGACGGTTTCCTACGCGCCTTTGCCTGCACGTACCAAGCCGCCGCAGCTCCAAATAAAAACAACACCCGGAGTTTCTCCTGATGACCGCCCCACTGCGCCTTCTCGCTCTCACCTGTGCAGCGACACTGAGCCTTGCCGCCTGTAAAAAACCGCAGGAGCAAGCCGCACCGCCTCCGCAGGAGGTCGGCGTAGTCGACGCCAAACCGCAGACCCTGCCGTTGCAGCGCGAGCTGGTTGGGCGCCTGTCGCCGTTCCGCTCCGCAGATGTCCGCGCCCGCGTGGCCGGCGTGCTGCAGAAGCGCGTCTATGAAGAAGGCAGCGCGGTCAAGGAAGGCCAGGTGCTGTTCCTGATCGACCCGGCACCGCTGCAGGCTTCGCTGGCTTCGGCCGAAGGCGCACTGGCTTCGGCCCGCGCTACTTACGCCAACGCCCGCGCCACTGCCAACCGCGCCCGCTCGCTGGCACCGCAGAGTTATGTGTCCAAGTCCGACCTGGACAGTGCCGAAGCTGCCGAACGCTCCTCTGCCGCCGCCGTGCAGCAGGCTGAAGCCGCGGTCACCACCGCCCGTATCAATCTTGGCTATGCCCGCGTCAGCGCGCCGATTGCTGGCCAGGCTGGCAAGCAGCAGGTCACCGAAGGCGCGCTGGTCGGCCAGGGTGATGTAACCCTGCTGACCACCGTCGACCAGATCGATCCGCTTTATGTGAACTTCTCGATGACCGCCGACGAGCTGAGCCTGCTGCGCGCAGCCCAGGACAAGGGCGCAGTGGCACTGGCCGGCGACGGCAAGACCACCGTGCAGGTCAACCTGCCTGACGGCAGTGCCTACGGGCACGAAGGCACCCTGGATTTCTCCTCGACCACGGTTGATCCTGCCACCGGCACGGTGTCGCTGCGCGCGCAGCTGCCCAACCCGGACCACATCCTGCTGCCGGGTTCGTTTGTCAGCTTCAAGGCCAACCTGGGCGAGCGCCACAATGCTTTCCTGGTTCCGCAGGCGGCTGTGCAACGCGATACCCAGGGCGGCTATGTGCTGATCGTCGGCAAGGACGGCAAGGTCGTGCGCAAGAACGTCGCCCTGGACAACCAGCAGGGCGGCAACTGGCTGGTTTCCTCCGGCCTGGCCGCTGGCGACCAGATCATTGTTTCGGGCGTGCAGAAGGTCAAGGAAGGCGCACCGGCCACGGCCAAACCGTGGCAGCCCGATGCCGCCAAGCCCGCCGCTGGCGCGCCTGCGGCAGCCCCGGCAAAGAAGGAATAACGGGACTCCGCCATGCCTAAATTTTTCATTGAGCATCCCGTCTTCGCCTGGGTGGTGGCGATCCTGATCTCGCTTGGCGGCGTGATCTCGATCCTCAACCTGGGTATCGAGTCCTACCCCAGCGTGGCGCCACCGCAGGTGACGGTCACCGCCAACTATCCGGGCGCCAGTGCGTCCACCGCGGAAAAATCGGTCACCCAGGTGATCGAGCAGCAGCTGACCGGCATCGACAACCTGATGTACTTCAGCTCGTCGTCGTCCTCCACCGGCCGCGTCACCATCACCCTGACCTTCGACAGCGGCACCGATGCCGATATCGCCCAGGTGCAGGTGCAGAACAAGGTGTCGCTGGCGACCCCGCGTCTGCCCTCTGAAGTGACGAAACAGGGCGTAGTGGTGGCCAAGGCCAACGCCGGCTTCCTGATGGCCATCGGCGTACGTTCGGATGACGGCACGGTCGACCGCGATGCGTTGAACGACATCGTTGGTGCGCGTGTGCTGGAACAGGTTTCGCGTGTTCCCGGCGTCGGCAGCACCCAGCAGTTCGGCTCCGAATACGCCATGCGCGTATGGCTGAACCCGGAAAAGCTGCAGGGTTATCACCTGTCGGCAACCGATGTGTACAACGCCATTGGCACCCAGAACCTGCAGTTCGCTGCCGGTTCGGTGGGTGGCGACCCGGCGCCAAACGGCCAGGCTTTCACCGCCACCGTTGCCGCCGAAGGCCGTTACAGCTCGCCGGAAGAGTTCGAGAACACCATTCTGCGGGCCAACAATGATGGCAGCGTGGTCAAGCTCAAGGATGTCGCCACCGTTTCCTTCGGTGCGTCCAACTACGGCTTCGACACCAAGTACAACGGCAAGCCGGTGGCAGTGTTCGCCATCCAGCTGCTGCCGGGTGCGAACGCACTGGATGTGTCCGAGGCCGTGCGCGCAAAGATGGACGAGCTGGCACCGAGCTTCCCGCCCGGCGTGAGCTGGTTCACCCCGTACGACAGCACCACCTTCGTGACCATCTCGATCGAAGAAGTGGTCCACACCCTGGTCGAAGCCATCATCCTGGTGTTCCTGGTGATGCTGGTGTTCCTGCAGAACTTCCGCGCCACCATCATCCCCACCCTGGTCATCCCGGTCGCCCTGCTCGGCACCTTCATGGGCATGCTGGCCATTGGCTTCACCATCAACCAGCTGACCCTGTTCGCGATGGTGCTGGCGATCGGCATCGTGGTCGATGACGCCATCGTCGTCATCGAAAACGTCGAACGCATCATGACCGAGGAAAAACTCGATCCGAAGCCGGCCACGCAGAAAGCCATGGGCCAGATCACCGGCGCGGTGGTTGCCATTACCGTGGTGCTGGCAGCGGTGTTCATTCCGTCTGCGCTGCAGCCGGGCGCCTCGGGCGAGATCTACAAGCAGTTCGCGCTGACCATCGCCATGGCGATGGCCTTCTCCGCCCTGCTGGCACTGACCTTCACCCCGGCGCTGTGCGCGGCCTTCCTCAAGCCCACCCACAACGACAACCCGAACTGGGTCTACCGCACCTTCAACAAGTACTACGGCAAGCTGGAAAAGAGCTATGTCGGCACCGTCGGTGGCGTCATCAAGCACGCCCCGCGCTGGCTGATGGTGTTCGCCCTGCTGCTGGTACTGTGCGGCTTCCTGTTCACGCGTCTGCCGGGCAGCTTCCTGCCGGAAGAAGACCAGGGCTATGCGCTGGCCATCGTGCAGTTGCCGCCGGGTGCCACCAAGACTCGTACCAGCGCCGTGTTCGATCAGCTGCTGGGTACCTTGCAGGACGAGGAAGCCTTTGAAGGCCTGATGCAGATCACCGGCTTCAGCTTCATCGGTGCCGGCGAGAACGTGGGTATGGCCTTCGTCCGCCTCAAGGACTGGAGTGAGCGCAAGGAAACCGCGCCCGAGTTCATCCAGAAAATGAACAAGAAGGCCTATGGCATCAAGGATGCCCAGATCTTCTTCGTCAACCTGCCGACCGTGCAGGGTCTGGGTCAGTTCGGCGGCTTCGACATGTGGCTGCAGGACCGTACCGGCGCAGGCCAGGACGCATTGATGGATGCGCGCAACACCTTGCTGGGAGCAGCCAGCCAGGACAAATCGCTGGTTGGCGTACGCCCCAACACCCTGGAAAACGCGCCACAGCTGCAGCTGAAGGTTGACCGCGTGCAGGCCCAGGCCATGGGCGTGTCGGTCAATGACGTTTATACCGCCATCCAGATGATGCTGGCGCCGGTCTACGTCAACGACTTCTTCTATGGCGGCCGCATCAAGCGCGTCAACATGCAGGCCGACGCGGCATACCGCACCGGCCCGGAATCGCTGAACAGCTATTTCGTGCCGAGCTCACTGAGCAAGGATGCAACCGGCCAGCCGGCAATGATCCCGCTCAGCGCGGTGGTCAAGTCCGAGTGGATCTATGCCCCGCCGGCACTGAACCGCTACAACGGCTACTCGGCAGTCAACATCGTCGGTGCGCCGGCTCCAGGCGGCAGTTCCGGTCAGGCCATGAGCACCATGGAGCGACTGGTGCATGACGACCTGCCGGTAGGCTTCGGCTTCGACTGGTCGGGCATGTCCTATCAGGAAATCCTCGCCGGCAATGCCGCAACACTGTTGATGGTGTTGTCGATCGTGGTGGTGTTCCTGTGCCTGGCCGCACTGTATGAAAGCTGGTCGATCCCGGTCTCGGTGCTGCTGGTGGTGCCGATCGGCATCCTCGGCGCGGTGGTGTTCTCGCTGATGCGCGGCCTGCCGAACGATCTGTACTTCAAGATCGGCATGGTGACGGTGATTGGTCTGGCGGCGAAAAACGCGATTCTTATCGTCGAGTTCGCGGTGGAACAGCGTGCCGCCGGCAAGACCCTGCGTGAAGCGACCATCGAAGCGGCGCATCTGCGTTTCCGCCCGATCCTGATGACCTCGTTCGCCTTCATCCTGGGCGTGCTGCCGATGGCCATCTCCACCGGTGCCGGCGCCAATGCCCGTCACTCGCTGGGTACCGGCGTCATCGGCGGTATGTTGTTCGCCACAGTGATCGGTGTGTTGCTGATCCCGCTGTTCTTCGTAAGCGTGCGGCGCATGCTCGGTGACAAGCTGGACGAACAGTCCAAGGAGTTCATCGAACAGCACAAGGTGCACGCGGAACAGAAGGACCGCTGACCAAAAAGCCCCGGCACTGCCGGGGCTTTTTTTTGGGGCTTTCCTGTAGTGCCGAGCCATGCTCGGCAGAGGCTTTCCCGGTAACGCCCCAGCCGAGCATGGCTCGGCACTACCGTCAACACATCCCCAAAGCCACAAACAACAAACCCCGGCATTGCCGGGGTTTGTTGTTGTCGCTTGTGGGAGCGGCATAAGCCGCGAAGCTCGCACCCCATCAGATTGCCGGGGTGGTTCACCACCGAATGCTGTCGGCTTCGCGGCATACGCCGCTCCTACACGCGCTGCCTTGCGGGGAAAGCCAATGCCGAGCATGGCTCGGCACTACAGGTTCAGCGCACGCCGGTTTCGTTGCGGGCGATGACCAGACGCTGGATTTCCGAGGTACCTTCGTAGATCTCGGTGATCTTGGCATCACGGAAATATCGCTCCAACGGCATCTCCTTGGAATAACCCATGCCGCCGTGGATCTGCACAGCCTGGTGGGCGATCCACATCGCTGCCTCGGACGCGGTGAGCTTGGCTACCGCCGCCTCGGTGGAGAAGCGCTTGCCCTGTGCTTTGGTCCAGGCCGCGCGCAGGGTCAGCAACATCGCCGCATCCAGCTTGCACTTCATGTCGGCGATCTTGGCCTGGATCATCTGGAAACTGCCGATCGGCGCACCAAACGACTTGCGGTCCTTTACGTACGCCAACGACGCCTCATAGGCGGCACGGGCGATACCCACCGCCTGCGAAGCAATGCCGATACGACCCGAATCCAGCAGGCTCATCGCGATCTTGAAACCCTGGCCTTCGACGCCGATCACATCCTCGGCCGCGGCAACATAGTCCTGGAACTCGATCTCGCAGGTTGCCGATGCGCGTACGCCCAGCTTGGGCTCGGTCTTGCCACGGCCGAAACCGGGCTTGCTGGTATCGATCATGAAAGCGGTGATGCCGCGCGAGCGCTGTTCCGGGTCGGTCATCGCGAACAACACGATGTAACGCGCCACCGGGCCGGAGGTGATCCAGCTTTTCTGGCCGTTGATCACGAACGAACCATCAGCCTGTTTGACCGCACGGCAGCGCATCGCGGTCGCGTCGGAACCGGACTGCGACTCGGTCAGCGCGAACGCGCCTATCTCGCTGCCTTCGGCAATCGCACGCACATAGGTCTGCTTCTGCGCTTCGGTGCCGTAACCCAGCACGGCGTTGCAGAACAGCGAATTATTGACCGACATGATGGTGGCATGTGCCGCGTCGGCAGCCGACACCTCGATGATGGCCAGCACGCTGGAAATCGGGTCCATGCCGGAGCCGCCGTACTCGACCGGCACCTCGATGCCCATCAAGCCGTTCTCACCCAGCAGACGGATGTTTTCCAGCGGGTACTCACCGGTGGCGTCGAAGTGCTCGGCGCTGGGGGCGATCTTTTCTTTGGCGATGCGACGCGCGACGTCCTGCAGCATCAGCTGCTCGTCGGAAAAACTGAAGTCCACTACACCCCTCCCAGGGTTTATCAAGTTGCGATTGTAACCATCACAACCCCATTCAGCCTATGCATCGCCTTGACCGAAACTGGCAACACAGGGAGAATATCTCTATATCGCGATAGGTAGATATTTATGGATCTGGAAGACTGGTCAACCCGTCTGAAAGTGTTCGCCGATGCGACGCGCGTGCGTCTGCTGACGTTGTTGGAACAGGAAGAATTGACCGTGGCCGAGCTGTCGGCCATCACCACGCTGGCGCAGCCGCGCGTGTCCACCCATCTGGCCAGGCTCAAGGAAGCCGGCCTGGTGCGTGATCGCCGTGCAGGCGTCTCGGCGTATTACCGCTTTGACGAGGCCGCACTGGACCCGGCACAGCGCGCATTGTGGCATGCCTTGAGCAGCGGCAGCGACGACCCGCTGCTGCGCCAGGACGCCGAACGCGTGCCGTCCGTGCTGGCCATGCGCGCCGCCGACCAGAACTGGGCCGACAGCGTCGCCGGCGACATGGAGCGTCATTACTCGCCGGGTCGTACCTGGGAAGCGATGGCCCGCAGCGCCCTGCCCCTGCTGGAAACCGGTGACGTGCTCGACATCGCCTCCGGCGACGGCGTGCTGGCCGAGCTGCTGGCCCCGCACGCACAGCGCTACGTCTGCATCGACACCAGTGCCCGCGTCGTTGCCGCCGCCAGCGAACGTCTGCGCAAGTTGCCCAATGTCGAAGTACTGGAAGGCGACATGCACAAGCTGCCGTTCGCCGATGGCAGCTTCGATCTGGTGGTGATGATGCACGCCCTCACCTACGCCGCCCAGCCAGCCAAGGCCGTTGCCGAATGTGCCCGCGTGCTGCGCCCGCAAGGCCGGCTGATGCTGTGCAGTCTGGCCCGCCACGAGCACAAGGCCGCAGTCGAGGCCTACGGCCACGTCAACCTTGGCTTCACCGGCAAGGAACTGCGCAAATTCGTCGAAAAGGCCGGCCTTGAAGTGTCCAGCCTGGAGACCGTCACCCGCGAAAAGCGTCCGCCGCATTTCGAAGTGATCTCGCTGATCGCGCATCGTCCCTGATACCCCTACCTGGTTGATTGCCCCATGCACGCCCTGCCCTGGCTCCATCCCGACCGCGTCGCCAAGCTGCTCAGTGCGCTTGAACAGCGCATCCTGATCATCGACGGCGCCATGGGCACGATGATCCAGCGCCATCGTCTTGAAGAAGATGATTATCGAGGTGCGCGTTTCGCTGGCGGCTTCGACAGCCAGCACGTGCATGGCGCAGGCTGCGAGCATGACCTGAAGGGCAACAACGACCTGCTGCTGCTGAGCAAGCCGGAAGTGATCGCCGGCATCCACACCGGCTATCTCGAAGCCGGTGCGGACCTGCTGGAGACCAATACCTTCAATGCCACCTCGGTCAGCCAGGCCGACTACCACCTTGAGCATCTGGTCTACGAGTTGAACAAGGCCGGCGCCCAGGTAGCACGTCGGTGCTGTGACGCGATCGAAGCCAGCACGCCGGACAAACCGCGCTTCGTCATCGGCGTGCTTGGCCCGACCAGTCGCACTGCCTCGATCAGCCCTGACGTCAACGACCCGGGCTTCCGCAACACCAGCTTCGACGAGCTGCGCGCCACTTACCGCGAGGCCATCGATGGTCTGATCGACGGTGGCGCTGACACGCTGATGGTGGAAACCATCTTCGACACGCTCAACGCCAAGGCGGCGTTGTTCGCCATCGAAGAGGTATTCGACGCACGTGGCGGGCGCCTGCCGATCATGATTTCCGGCACCATCACCGATGCCTCCGGCCGCACCTTGTCCGGGCAGACCGCTGAAGCTTTCTATGCCTCGGTCTCGCACAGCCAGCCGCTTTCAATCGGATTCAACTGCGCACTGGGCGCCACCGACATGCGTCCGCATGTGGAAACGCTGTCGCAGGTGTCCAGCGGCTATGTCAGCGCCCACCCCAACGCCGGCCTGCCCAATGCCTTTGGCGAGTACGACGAGACGCCCGAGGAAATGGCGACCACGCTGAAAGAGTTCGCCCAGTCCGGCCTGTTGAACCTGGTCGGCGGCTGCTGCGGCACCTCACCCGATCACATCCGCGCCATTGCCGAAGCCGTTGCCGGCTTGCCGCCTCGGGCGCTACCACTGGCTGCAGCCAAGGCTGCCTGAGGACTACACGATGAAGAAGATCCTGCTGATCGGTGCCAGTGGCACCTTGGGTTCGGCGGTTGCGCAACATCTGCAGCAACAGCATCAAGTCATCACCGCATCGCGTTCGGACCCGCTGCACAGCGTTGATCTGGGCAGCGATGACAGCGTGACCGCGCTGCTGCAGGCAATCGGTCCACTCGACGCTATCGTCGCCACCACCGGCAGCGTCCACTTCGGGCCTCTGACGGAAATGAGCCCGGCGCAGTTCACGCAGGGACTGCACGACAAACTGCTTGGTCAGGTCCGCCTGGCCTTGCTGGGCCAGCACCATCTGCGCGATGGCGGCAGCATCACCTTGACCACCGGCATCCTCACCGAGCAACCGATCGCCCAGGGCGCCAGTGCCACCAGCGTCAATGCCGCCATTGAGGGCTTCGTTCGCGCCGCCGCACTCGAGCTGCCGCGCAGCCTGCGCATCAACGCGGTAAGCCCAAGCGTGCTGAGCGAAGCGCTGGATGCCTATGGCGGTTTCTTCCCCGGCTTTGAACCGGTCACCGCCGCCCGCGCCGCACTGGCCTACCAGCGCAGCATCGATGGCATCGCCAACGGACAGGTTTTCAAGGTCTGGTAATGAGCAACGACACCGCAAGCCACTACACCCGCCTGTCCGGCCTTGAACCGCTGGTCATCACTCCTGACCTGCTGTTCATCAACGTCGGCGAGCGTACCAATGTCACCGGCAGCGCCCAGTTCCGTAAACTGGTCAAGGAAGAACGCTACGAGGAAGCCGTTGACGTCGCCCGCCAGCAGGTCGCCAGCGGCGCACAGATCCTCGACGTCAACATGGACGAGGGCCTGATCGATTCCGAGAAAGCGATGGCGCGCTTCCTCAACCTGATCATGTCCGAGCCGGATATCGCCCGCATTCCGGTGATGGTCGATTCGTCCAAGTGGAGCGTGATCGAAGCGGGCCTCAAGTGCCTGCAGGGCAAGAGCGTGGTCAACTCGATCTCGCTCAAGGAAGGCGAAGAACTGTTCATCGAACACGCACGTCTGGTACGCCGCTATGGCGCCGCTGCGGTGGTGATGGCGTTCGATGAAGTGGGCCAGGCCGATACCTGCGAGCGCAAGGTGGAGATCTGCACTCGCGCATACCGCATCCTGACCGAGCAGGTCGGCTTCCCGCCGGAAGACATCATCTTCGACCCTAACATCTTTGCCGTCGCCACCGGCATCGAGGAACACGACAACTATGCGGTGGACTTCATCGAAGCCACCCGCATCATCAAACGCACGCTGCCACATTGCCATGTGTCCGGCGGCGTCTCGAACGTGTCGTTCTCGTTCCGTGGCAATGAAACGGTGCGGCAGGCGATCCACTCGGTGTTCCTGTATCACGCGATCAAGGCTGGCATGGACATGGGCATCGTCAATGCCGGTGCGATGCCGATCTACGACCAGCTCGACCCGGAACTGCGCGAGCGCGTGGAGGACGTGATCCTCAACCGCCGCCGCGACGGTACCGAGCGCCTGCTGGAAATCGCCGAACGCTACAAGGGCAAGAAAGGCGAGAAGAAGGTCGAAGACCTGGCCTGGCGTGAGCGTCCGGTACGCGACCGTCTTGCTCACGCACTGGTGCAAGGCCTGGATGCCTGGGTTGAGGAAGACACCGAGGAAGCCCGCCAGCAGTCCAGCCGTCCGCTGGATGTGATCGAAGGCGCGCTGATGGATGGCATGAACGTGGTCGGCGACCTGTTTGGCGCCGGCAAGATGTTCCTGCCGCAGGTGGTGAAATCCGCACGTGTGATGAAGAAGGCCGTGGCCTATCTGCTGCCCTTCATCGAAGAAGAGAAGGCGCGCACCGGCGAAGTCGGCAAGTCCAACGGCAAGATCATCATGGCCACGGTCAAGGGTGACGTGCACGACATCGGCAAGAACATCGTCGGCGTGGTACTTGCCTGCAACAACTTCGAGGTAGTCGACCTTGGCGTGATGGTGCCGGCGCAGAAAATTCTGGATGCTGCCCGCGCCGAGAATGCCGACATCATTGGTCTGTCCGGCCTGATCACGCCATCACTGGAAGAAATGAGCCACGTCGCCAAGGAAATGCAGCGCCAGGGCTTCGAGATGCCGTTGATGATCGGCGGTGCCACTACCTCACGTGCGCACACCGCGTTGAAGATCGACCCGTTCTACAGCGCACCGACGGTGTGGGTGAAGGACGCCTCGCGCGCCGTCGGCGTGGCCCAGTCGCTGATCTCGCGCGAACTGCGCGCCAGCTTCGTCGCCGCCAACGATGCCGACTATGCCGACATCCGCCAGCGCCATCGCAACCGCGGTGATGCCAAGCGCCTGGTCTCGCTGGAGCATGCGCGCGGCCAACGCTTTACCTGCGACTGGAGCCAGTACACCCCGCCAACGCCGAACCAGCCGGGCGTGCATGTGTTCGACAACTATCCGCTGGAAGATCTGCTGCCAGTGATCGACTGGACGCCCTTCTTCCAGGCCTGGGAACTGGCTGGAAAGTACCCGGCGATTCTGACCGACGAGATCGTGGGTCCGCAGGCCAGTGATCTGTTCGCCGATGCGCAGGCGATGTTGAAGCGGATTGTTGATGAGAAGTGGTTGACGGCCAGGGCTGTGTTTGGGATCTGGCCGGCGAATAGTGATGGCGACGACGTCGTGCTTTCCCTTCTCCCGCTTGCGGGAGAAGGTGCCCGAAGGGCGGATGAGGGCAAGCTTCTCGCTCCATCGCTTGTGCCAACTACCCTCACCCCAACCCCCGCTCCGCGCCCCGGCCCTTGCGCTGACGCAAGTGCGTTCGAGCAGCAACGAACCAATGGTTCGCAGCCTGCTGCTCTCACCCCGCAAGCGGGAGAGGGGCTTGAGCGGCAGACCCTCCACTTCCTGCGCCAACAAGTCGACAAACCCGCCGAGCGCCCAGACTTCTGCCTGGCCGACTTCATCGCGCCGGCAGACAGCGGCAAGCAGGACTGGATCGGTGCATTCGCAGTCACCGCCGGCATCGGCATCGATGAACACGTTGCTCGCTTCGAGGCGGACCACGACGACTACAACGCGATTCTGCTCAAGGCCTTGGCCGATCGCTTGGCCGAAGCCATGGCCGAGCGCCTGCACCAGCGCGTACGCACCGAGTTCTGGGGCTACGCCAAGGACGAGCAGCTCGACAATGAGGCGCTGATCGCCGAGAAGTACAGCGGCATCCGCCCCGCCCCGGGTTACCCGGCCTGTCCCGAGCACAGCGAGAAGCAGACCATCTTCCAGTTGCTGGACGCCGAAGGCATCGGCATGTCGCTGACCGAAAGCTTCGCCATGCTGCCAACCGCTGCGGTGTCCGGCTATTACTTCAGCCACCCGCAAAGCCAGTACTTCGTGGTTGGCCGGGTATCGCGCGAGCAGGTCACCGACTACGCCAAGCGCAAGGGCGTGGAGCGGGCGCAGGTAGAACGCTGGCTGGCCTCCAACCTCGACTACGATCCGGAATAACCTGCAACTGCAGGCGGCGACAACAGCGCCGCCTGCACCTATCCTGCCCGCAGTCCTCCAAGCCCAGATCCCATGCAAAGCCGCAATGCAGAGCTGATCCGCAAGCACGCCGCACCCGGTCGCATCGGCCTGTGTGGCACCGATGACTGGGTCGGCAAGGCGATCCGCAAGGCACAGGCGCCGCTGACCCAGGACGGCCACCGCAGCCTTTGGTCGCACGCGTTTCTGTTCAGCGAGCAACGACTGGACGGCCACTGGTGGGTATTGGAATCGGATCTGGACCTGCGCAATCGCCAGCTGCGGCTGGGTGCACAGGAGAACCGCGCCGATCGCTACTTCGACGACGAAGCCTTCCCGAACCTGGCCATCCTCGACTTCGGCCTGGATGCCGCTCAGACCCACAAAGTACAGATCGCGGCTTTGGATCTGCTCTCAGGGCTGTCCAGTTATTCGCTGAGCGAACTGGTCGGCACCTTGTTTGCAATGCATAGCACCCGTCTGCGCCGACGCAGCAACCTGCTGTCCAAGGAGGGCGCGCTGTATTGCTCGGCGATGGTGCAGCACTGCTACGCGGCTGCCGGTATCGATCTACTGCCCGGTGTACACGGCAAGAACGTCGCACCGCAGGACATCTACGATGCCCAACTGCCACACACCACCCATTCGTTGATCCGCGACCTGGGCATTTCCAGCCTGCGTCGCTTCACCCATGGCGCCAAAGAGCTGCTGGATACGCCGGTCGAAGACCTGTTCTAGCAAAGTTCGCAATCGACAGCTGCCCTGCTGTCGCAGACCTCAGCCCATTTCCTGCTCAAGCATCCGGATCAACAACGCTGCCAAGGCCTTGGCTTCCGGGTCCGCTGACGGGCGGTGCAGGACGGCCAGCTCGACACTGTCTATCCGTGGCAAGCCCGTTTCCAACCCCAGCACCACATGCCCGGCTGTCATCGCCCGTGCCGGCAACAAGCTGATGCCCAAACCGTCGGCAACCGCTGATTGGATGCCACCAAGACTGGAGCTGGTGAAGCTGATGCGCCAGCGCCGGCCCAGGCTTTCAATCGCGTCGATCATGTCTTCGCGGTACATGCCACGCGGCGGAAACGCCACCAGCTGCACCGGATCCGTCCCGAACGAGGGACTGCTGGCACTGTCCACCCAGCACATCGGCTCCGGCCAGCATGCCACGCCCTCGCGACTGCCACGACGTTGCTTGACCAGGATCAGGTCCAGCTCGCCACGGTCGTAGCCCTCGGCCAAGGCACGGCTCAAGCCGCTGCTGACTTCCAGCTTCACCCGCGGATAGGCTCTGGTGAACTCAGCCAGTACCGGCGTGGTACGCCCTGCAGCGAAATCTTCCGGCACACCCAGCCTTATCACCACGGCCGCACCATCGCCCGACAAGGCTTCTGCCAGCTGCTCGTTGAGCGACAACATACGCCGGGCGTAGCCCAACACGGTCTCACCGATGTCCGTCGGTCGCACATCGCGCACCCCGCGATCCAGCAGGCGGTGCCCGGCAAGGTCCTCCAGCCGCCGTACTTTCTGGCTGATGGTGGACTGGGTGGAATGCAGACGCGCGGCCGCAGCAGTGAAACTGCCGCAATCGGCCACCATCACCAACGCCCGCAGCAGATCCAGGTCGAAGTAGGCCCTATTTGTTTTTGAACTGGACTCGACCACGACATTTAATTTCACGATGGATCGCTGCACTTGTAGCATCGCCTGCAGGTTTGGGCAAACGCCCGACCACGCCGCAAATGCACAGAAACCCGGACAGAGGCAGGCAATGACCGTAGAGAACTGGATCACCGTACCGGTATTGGCCGCGGCGCTACTGACATCAAGCTGCGTCGGCGCGAGCCCGGCCATCGCGGAGCAGTTGCAAGGCGCGGCCGAAGCCGGCGACAGCCAGCGCATCGCGGTATTGCTCAGCCAAGGCAGCAGCATCGACAGCCGCGATGCGAGTGGACGCACCCCCTTGCTGATCGCCATCCGTGCGCGGCAGATGGAAGCTGCGCGCGTATTGATCGCCGCAGGAGCCGATGTCAACGCAAAAGATCAGCTCCAGGACAGCCCCTATCTCTACGCCGGTGCCAGCGGGCAGACCGAAATCCTGCGCATGACCATCGCACACGGTGCCGACCTGCGCAGCACCAACCGCTATGGCGGCACCGCCTTGATACCGGCAGCCGAACGCGGCCATGTCAGCACGGTGCAGCTGCTGATCGAGGCCGGTGTTGACGTCGACCACATCAACAACCTGGGTTGGACCGCCTTGCTGGAGACCGTCATCCTTGGTGACGGCAGCCAACGCTACGCCCAGATCACCCAACGACTCATTGCCGCCGGCGCCGACGTCAACCTTGCCGATGCGCAGGGCGTCACGCCTCTGGCACATGCGCAGCAACGTCGGCAAACCGCTGTTGAGCACCTGCTACGCGCAGCAGGTGCTCGTTGAAGCACTCCACGCAACCGAACTGCCCGGCAATCGCCTACCACTGGAACCACCGATGAAGACCACGCTCGGCCTGCTGCTGACCACACTCGCAGCAACCATCTCGCCCGCAATCGCCGCCCAATCCCAGGCGGACGTAGTGATCCGCCATGCAACCGTGATCGATGTCGAACATGGCCGCGCGATCCCAGACCAGAGCGTCGCCATCCGCGATGGCAGCATCGTCGCGGTCGGTGACGATGCGCGCGTGGGCACGCAGTGGCGCGCGACCACCGCCATCGATGGCCGCGGCCGCTATCTGATTCCCGGGCTGTGGGACATGCACGTTCACTTTGGCGGCGGCCCGGCACTGATCGAAGAGAACAAGGCCCTGCTGCCGCTGTACGTCGCACATGGCATCACCACCGTGCGTGATGCGTCGGGTGATCTGGCCGAGCAGGTCTTGTCGTGGCGCGGGCAGATCGCAAGTGGTCAGTTGTTCGGGCCGCAGCTGTTTACCTCCGGCGCCAAGATCGAAGGCCTGGCGCCGGTCTGGAAGGGTACGATTGAAGCAGGCGACAAAGCCGGCGTTGATGCGGCACTGGACCGCGAGCAGCGCGACAAGGTCGACTTCGTCAAGATCACCGACAGCACGCTGAAGCCGGAGCTGTTCCTCTACGCCGTCAGCCAGGCCAAGGCGCGCGGCATGCGCAGTTCCGGTCATGTACCGATGGCCTTGACCGTGGGCCAGGCCATCGAGGCCGGCATGAGTTCGATCGAACATCTGGACTATGCCTTCAAGGCTGGGGTCAAGGATGAGGCTGCAATCGCTGCTGATTTCGCCGCCGGCAACATCGATCGCGCAGAGGCCAACCGTAGACTGCATGCCGGATTCGACCGCGTCACCGCGATGGCGGCGTACCGCCGTTTTGCCGAACTCGGCGTCGCCGTGACTCCTACACTGGATGGCGGCCGCATCATCGACTTCCTCGATGTCGAACCGCGCGACAACGATCCCTATCTGGCCTACATCGGCCCGGGCTTGCGTGACACCTATGCCTGGCGCGTCGAACGTGCGGCCAAGGCAACGCCCGCACAGATCGAAGCCCGCCACGCCCACTACGCCCAAGTGGCAGCGGTACTGCCGATGCTGCAGGAAGCCGGCGTGCGCATCATGGCCGGCACCGATGCGGGCTTCCTGAACTCCTACAACTTCCCCGGCATTGGCCTGCACAACGAGTTGGCACTGTATGTCCGCGAAGGGCTGACGCCGGCTCAGGTACTACAGTCGGCCACCCGTGCCGGCCCCGCCTGGTTCGGCAAGCTGGACCGCTACGGCGCGGTCGCCGAAGGCAAGGCTGCCGACCTCGTGTTGCTGGACCGCAACCCGCTGCAGGACATCGCAGCCACCCGCGCGATCAATACCGTGGTGATGCGCGGCAAGGTCTATGACCGTGCCGCACTGGACGCCATGCTGGCCGAGACGAAGGCGCAGGTCGCCGAGTGGAACGCGCAGGCAAAGCCCTGATATCTGCATTTCCGGCCCCGCCCATGTAGGGCGCCGGCAGGACCATAGCCCGAGCCAGCGCAGCCCGGGCTACATGGACGACACGCAAACCTGCAATTTGTGGGAGCGGCGTAAGCCGCGAAGCAGGAACACCATCAGATCGCAAAGGCATCTGGAACTTCAGTAACGCCAGCTTCGCGGCTCACGCCGCTCCCACACTCAGAGGCCGCCCCTGCCGGGCAACACGCACACCCGCTGCTTGTGGGAGCCACGTAAGCCGCGAAGCGGGAACATCATCAGATCGCATAGGCATCTGGAACTTCAGAAACGCCAGCTTCGCGGCTGACGCTGCTCCCACAATCGGTTGTCAGCTGGCTCACGCTGCTTGGCGAAAGCTGACAACATTGCACCAGCAGACGTTCGGTTCACCCGAAACAACGGGAATCAGCCGGATCGCCACTCTGCGAACTGCCATCCAAAGCCAGCAAAAGGCACAATAGCGGCAGCGATGCTTGCCACCGCCCCCTTTGCCTGCCCAGCGCCCCCAGCGCCCTCCCATGACGTCCGTTGCCTTGCCATCACAAGCCGTGCCGACCGCACGCTTGTCGAGCTTCTACTTCTTCTACTACGCCGCGCTTGGCGCGTTTACGCCGTACTGGAGCCTGTACCTGCAGTCGCGCGGCATGACCGTCACCGCCATCAGCGTGATGATGAGCCTGTGGTACGCCACGCGGGTGATCGCGCCCAGCACCTGGACCTCGCTGGCAGCCGTCTCGCCGCACCCGATCCGTTGGCTGCGCGTGGGCTGTGTACTGACCATCGCCTGCTTCGCCGGCTTCCTGGTGCCCGCACCGCCGTGGACGCTGTACGCGGTAATGATCGCGTTCTGCTTCTTTTACAACGCGGTCATGCCGCAGTTCGAATCGATCACCCTCACCCATCTGGGCGCGGACAGCCATCGCTACGGCATGATCCGGGTCTGGGGCTCGGTGGGCTTCATCATCGTCGTTACCCTGTTCGGCTGGCTGATTGAAAAGCACGGCGCCGGCAAGCTGCCATGGCTCATGCTGCCGTTGTTCGTACTGATGACAGGCTCAGCCTTCCTCAATCGCTACGCTCGCAATATCGGCTCGCGCAGCCAACACGACGCAGGCTTCTGGAGCATCGTGCGACAGAAACCAGTCATGGCCTTCTTCATCGCCGCCTTCCTCGAACAGCTGTCGTTCGGCCCGTACTACACGTTCTTCTCGCTTTACATGGACCAGCACGGCTACAGCACCTCCTTGCTTGGCCTGATGTGGACCGTCGGGGTAGTATTCGAAGTCGCCGTGTTTTTCCTGATTGCCCGCTTTTTCCGCCGCTGGGATGCCAGCTGGCTGCTGATCATTTCGATGGCCAGCGCCGTGCTGCGCTGGTGGACGACCGCGCTGTGGCCAGAGAACCTGCCGGTGATGTTGGTCGCCCAGACCACCCATTGCCTGGGCTTCGCCGCGTTCTTCGCCTCCGCCATGCAGTTGCTGGCACGCTACTTCCCGGGCAACCTCAATGGCCACGGACAGGGGCTGTTCTATGGCTTTTCGTCCGGCCTGGGCGGCGTGCTCGGCGCGCTCATCGCCGGCCAGCTGTGGCAGTTCGGCGATGGCAAGGTCGCCTTCATCGTCGGCGGCTGCTTCGCCCTGCTCGGCACCCTGATCGCCTGGTATTGGCTGCCGCCGTCGCGGCAGGCGCGCAGCGGCGGCTCAATCTAATACTGCTGTTGCCGCAGGAAAACCGCACCGCCATTCAACTATCCGCAGGCTGTTGCGCGGACAGCTGCGATCAATCCGGACAACGGCTTGGTCTATGCCGTCAGCATATCTGCCACGGGGGCCATCACATTTGCCTCATACGAATGGCCACAAACCAGCGCCTCAGCGGTCCAGCGAAGCTTGATGCTGACGGAACGATGGCAGCAGTGCGCGATTGCCGTGACCACTCAGATGATCACCATCAAAGAACAGCGGTTTACCGTCGTCATCAGGCAGACACACCTGCCCAGGACACAGCACAGGCAGCGGGTCCCAGACGCTTGCACCCGGCAGCGCCTGCGCTACCTGTTGCAAGCTGGACAAGGCAGGTGCACGCAGCGCTTCCGTTCGTTCGCGTGCAACTGACATCCCGTTCACGCAGATCGGATTGCCACGGTTGAACGCGTCCGAACAACGGAACGGGGGCGCCCCCAGCACCGGTTTCGGCGCTTCCAGCACGATACGCACACCGCGATCGGCCAAGGGTTTCAGCTCGGCGATTGCCGCCTGCACGTCGTCAGCTCGCTGCGCAACAGATGCCTCACTCTGCACCGCTGCAAACGCCTGCTGCTGATCAAACAAACCGTACTGCTCAACCAGTCGTGGCACCCGCAGACCGGGCAGGAACAAGACGTCACCGGCACGCGCCTGCGCAGCAACATCAGCGAGCGTGTTGTGCACGTAGGCATTGCAGCCCGGATCGGCTTGTTGCCTGCCCTGCAATCCGACCAGCGCGCAGCCGGCATTGGCGTACAGGCGGGCCTGTCCACCGTCGAGCAGAACCACGCGGCGGAGCATTTCCCCATAAGCCAGTGCATGTGAGTCGCCAGCCACGAACAGGCGCCGCTCGCCTACCGGCCCCGCAGCGCACTTGCCACGCTCGAACTGCTGCACCTGACCACCCGCGACCGGCAGGCGCGACACCACCAGCTCGCAATCAGGGAATTCCTTTTTCAAGCCCTTGGCATACGGATACCAGTCCAACGGATGGCGACTGACCGTACTCAAGGAGATGTGCTTGGCAGCGCGCTCCAGTTGTTTCTGCACGCCGATACCCAGCAGCAACGCCATCACGCCGCCGGCCACCCAGCGCAGATCCGAACCACGCCAGCGCCTGCCAAAGCGCAGCGGTTGCTCGACCCAGCGCCATGACAGCCACGCCAACACCGCCGTGCAAGCCAATGCCAGTGCCCCGGTAACCAGCGAGTCCAGACCAAGCGTCCAGCGGAACAGCACGAATACCGGCCAATGCCATAGATACAGCGAGTACGACATCCGCCCTATCACCAGCATCGGCCGCGCCGACAGGCCGCTGCCAATCCAGCCGGCCGCGGGACGGTGCAACAGCCCCAACAAACCCAACGTGCCAAGCACCGGCCACAGGCCATCGATCCATGGTGAGTGGCCGGGACGCGCTGCCCACAACCCGTAGGCCAGCAAGCTGGCGCTGCCCAACTGCAACAGCATCGACCAAAGTCCTGTTGGACGCGCTTCACTGTTCGCATCCCCACGCATATCCAGCAGCTGGAACAGCAGCACGCCTGCGCCCAACTGCCAGAACCGCGTTGTGGTCTGATAGAAGGAGGCGATCTCCTGCCCGCCCTGCAGCGCGCGACTTATCGCAAACAGCAGCGACCCCGCCGTGGCCAAGCCAAACAGCAGCATCGACAAGCCCCTGCCCCGCCCGCCTTTGGACCAGGCCATGAACAACAACGGGAACAGCAGATAGAACTGCTCCTCCACGCCCAGCGACCAGGTATGCGTGTAAGGGTTGAACTCACTGCGTGGCGAGAAATAGTCATTGCCAGTTCCCGCCAACACCCAGTTGCTCAGCCCGACAAAGGCCATGCGTCCGGTCTTTCCACTGGTTTCGCTGAGCCAGGATTCGGGAATGAACAAGGTGCTCAGTAGCCCAGTAGCCAGCAGACACACCAGCAGCGCCGGCATGATCCGGCGGATGCGTCGCGCATAGAAGGCCAGCATCCCCTTCCAGCCGACGAACCCGGATGACCGCGCCACCGAAGCGCTGACCACGTAGCCTGAGATGACGAAGAAGACATCCACGCCGGTAAACCCGCCCGGCAACCAGCTCGGATTGAGGTGGTAGAAGATGACCGCGAGCACGGCAATGGCGCGCAGGCCGTCAACGTGGGGGAGATAGCCTTCCTGCTTCAACTGTCCCTGCATTGTTTTCCCCATTAAAAAAACGGGCGCCAGCGGCGCCCGTTATCTGCATCATAGCCAATCGTTTACCAGACCAGATCGTCCGGCACCTGGTACTGCGGGTCCGCGTACGGATCAGCATCAGCCGGAGCATTCGGGTCAACCTTCAGCGCCACGGCCTGGGCAAATATCGCCTCGGCCTGCGCCAGCACCTCGGCAGTCACCAACAGGTAGCGACCGTTCTGCTGTAGCACGCCGAGCTCGCCGGCGTTGAGCGCCTTGAGCTGTTCGGCATTGACGTAAACGCGCTTGATCTTGCCGCCGTACGGGAAGTGACGGGCGATGTCGGCATTCGGATCATTCAGACCCTTGTCCTTGATCAGCTCGTCGAGCTTGGCGCGCGCTTCGCGACGCAGGCGTGCCTCTTCCTGCTTGGCCTGTTCGGCCTGGATGCGCTCGTCCTTTTCCTTCTGCGCACGGATCGCATAGGCCTTGGCCAGGTCGATGTCTTCCTGTGAGCGTGGCTTGCGCGGACCCTGCTGCGGCCTGCCCTGCCCGGGCTTGCCCGGATTGGACGGTTTGCCGTGCTGCGCCGGCTTGCCTGCATGAGCAGGCTTGTTGCCCGCCTGCTGCGGTCGGCCTTGGCCAGGCTTGCCCTGCGGGCGGCCATCACGGCGCGCTTCCGGCTTGCGCTCCGGCTTGGGAGCAGGTTTGAAGCCCAGCCCTAGCAGCTGGTCACGAATATTGTCACTCATAGGAAATATCAGTAGTGCGGGGGCGGTGGTTCATCGGCAGCATCGGCATACAACGTCGTGCGTACCTTGCCCAGGTCATCAAGTAAGTGGCGCAGCAGATCAGCATTGCGTGAGCCCTGCATGCGGGCATCAGCCAATGCTTCGCTCATCTCCGCCAGCGCGTGCTCCTGGAAAGAGACACGCATCTCCAGCTCAACCAAGCGTGCTTCCAGCGCCTGTTCGCGCTGCTCGGAAGTTGACTCATGCATGTACGGAACGTCCTCGACCAATGCCGTAATACGCCAGGCCTGCGGCTTCGATTTCAGCCGGGTCGTAGAGGTTACGGCCATCAAATACCACTGCATCACCAAGCGCTTCGCGCATGCGCGCAAAGTCCGGGCTGCGGAACTGCTTCCACTCGGTGACTACCACCAGAGCGTCCGCATCATGCAGCGCTGCAAATGCGGAGTCACAGAACACCAGGTCCTCGCGCTCACCAAAAACGCGACGGGCTTCGTCCATGGCTTCTGGATCAAACACCTGCACCTTGGCGCCGGCTTCCCACAACTGCGCCAATACACGCCGGCTCGGTGCCTCGCGCATATCGTCGGTGTTCGGTTTGAATGCCAGGCCCCACACGGCGAAGGTCTTGCCGCGCACGCCTTCGTCCTCACCGCGGTCGTAATGCCGCTGGATCAGCTCGAACAGATGGCCCTTCTGGGCGGCGTTTACCGCCTCAACCGCATTGAGCAGCTGTGGCTGGTGGCCATGCTGGGCAGCCGTACGCGCCAAAGCCTGCACGTCCTTGGGGAAACAGGAGCCGCCATAGCCGGCGCCGGGATAAATGAAATGCCAGCCGATGCGTGGGTCAGAGCCCATGCCCTGGCGCACCTGCTCGATATCGGCGCCTACGCGCTCGGCGATATTGGCAATTTCATTCATGAAACTGATCTTGGTCGCCAACATCGCATTGGCGGCGTACTTGGTCAGTTCGGCCGAACGCACGTCCATTTCCACAACACGGTCGCGGTTGCGGTTGAACGGCGAATACAGCCGCCGCAACACCGCCACTGCATGGGCGTTGCTGGCACCAATGACAATGCGATCCGGGCGCATGCAATCTGCGACCGCATCGCCTTCTTTCAGGAATTCGGGGTTGGAGACCACATCGAAGGCGATCTCCTGGCCGCGCACTGCCAGCTCTTCAGCAATGGCAGCACGAACCTTGTCAGCGGTACCTACCGGCACCGTCGACTTGTTGACCACTACCGTGGGCCGCGCCAGATGGCGGCCGATGGTGCGGGCCACCGCCAGCACGTACTGCAGGTCGGCGCTCCCGTCTTCATCCGGCGGCGTACCGACCGCGATGAAGATCACTTCACCGTGGTCGATGGCCTTCGCCGCGTCGGTGGTGAAGGCCAAGCGCCCGGAGGCGTGGTTGGCCTTTACCATCGGCTCCAGGCCAGGTTCGTAGATCGGGATGATGCCCCGCTCCAGACCGTCGACCTTGGCCTGGTCGATATCGACGCAGACCACATCGTGCCCTACTTCCGCCAAGCAGGTCCCGGTAACGAGACCCACATAGCCGGTTCCGAAAATAGCTACACGCATGGTTGCGCCTACTCCGTACTCAGCCTTACGGCATGATGCCCAGCAACTCGACGTCGAAGCTCAACGTCGCATTCGGACCGATCGGGCCACCCTGGGTGCCGGCTTCGCCGTAAGCCAGTTCGCCCGGAATCCAGAAGCGGTACTTGGAACCGACCGGCATCAGCGCCACGCCCTCAGTCCAGCCCTTGATGACCTGGTCCAGACCAAAATCAACCGGCTGACCGCGCTGGTAGCTGCTGTCGAACACTTCGCCGTTGAGCAGTTTGCCTTCGTAGTTCACACGCACGCGGCTGCTGGCCATCGGGCGCTCGCCGCTACCGGCGCGGATCACCTGATACTGCAGGCCCGAAGCGGTGGTCACCACGCCCGGCTGGGTCTTGTTCTTGGCGAGGAAGGCATTGCCTTCTTCACGGTTGGTCTGAGCGGCCTTGCCGGCCTCAGCCTTCATTTCAGCTTCCTTGGTGGCGCTGAATGCCTGCAGCACGCCCTGGGCCTGCTCGTGGGTCATCAGCGGGGTGCCCTTGGCGAACACGGTGCTGATGGCCTGGAACACGGAATTCAGATCAATATCATTCTTGATGCGTGCCAGCGACGGACCAACGGCAAAGCTGCCCAGCATCAGGCCGACCTTTTCGCGGTCAACCGACGGCGGTGCACTGCCCGGTGCCATGCCCGGAACCTGCTGGCCCGAACGGGCCATCATCACGGTGCGCAGCGCCTGATCGGTCTTCTGCGCATCTTCCTGCGACAACAGCGGCTGGCCGCCAGCAAAGGCGTTCTCAACAGCGCGGCGCATTGCGGCCACGTCTACTTCCGAGGCAACCGGCTCAAACGAGCTGGCAACGTCGATGCCGATGGCGTAACCAATCTTTTCACGATCCGAGGTCAAAACAGACTTCTCCTTGGTCGCCGCCGCAGCGGCAGGTTGTTGCGAAAAAACGACCCCGGGGGCCGCCATCGCCAAAATCAGAAGCGACGCAACCGCGCCACGCTTTCCCATCTTCATTCGCTGCATTCCTGGAAGTGAACAAACGCCACCGGCGGCGCGAGGGGCGATATTGTCGCACGCGCGCCGCAGATGTCGAGGCGCGTCAGCGCTGTGGTGCCGCTGCGGCCAGCGCGCGATCGATTGCCGCACGCAGTTCCGGGTCATCCGGCTTCACCTTGCTTGGAAACTGCGCCAGCACGCGCCCATCGCGGGAAATCAGATATTTATGAAAGTTCCAGCCCGGTGCAACGCCACTGAGGCGGGTCAGGTCCTGGTACAGCGGCGTTGCCTCCGGTCCAATCACATGCACTTTCTCGAACATGGGGAACTTCACCCCATAAGTAAGTGTGCAGAACTCCTGGATCTGCGCCTCGCTGCCCGGCTCCTGGCCTTTGAAATCATTGGACGGGAAGCCCAATACGGCAAAACCACGCGGTGACAACTCCTGTTGCAATGCCTCCAGGCCCTCGTACTGCGGGGTGAATCCGCACTTGGAGGCCGTATTCACTACCAACAACACCTTGCCGCCATACGCGCGATTCAGGTTCACCTCGTCTTTTCCGGCCAGAGAACGGAAATTACGGTCCAGCAGCGGGCCTGCCGCCGCATCCATGGCGCCCCCGACACCCGCAACAAAAGCAATTGAAATCAATAAATTACGAATACTCACTGGATTCTCCTGGGCGCTGCAAGCAGGTTTGTAACGTCATATGCCATCAGTTGGGTAGGAAGCAGTTGCATGTCGGCGTGTCGGTGTTATAGTTGCATACAACACCAGCCACCCTACACAGGGGCCTCATGAACACCAAGCACGGCAGACACGCTCTCCACGCACTGATGGTCACAGGCACCTTGCTGTTGCTGGGCTGCTCTACCTCCCTCGGCAACGGCCTTGCCGATGCCAAGGATTATGCAGCCCAGGTGGGCGGTGATGGGCAGGATGCCGAGGAAACCCCCAAAGCGAAACGACCGGCCCGCCGTATGCGGACCAGCCTTTCGATGCCTTACTTTTCTTTCGCACAGCTGAATTCGCGGAGCTGACCCATGAGCGATATCCAGTGGAGCGATGGCGCTCCCATTTACCGCCAGCTGAAGGATCGCGTGATCGCGATGATGCTGGACGGGATCCTGAAGCCGGGCGACGCCCTACCCTCGGTACGCCAGGTGGCGGCCGAGTACCAATTGAACCCGATCACCGTCTCGCGCGCCTACCAGGAGTTGGCCGACGAGAACCTGGTCGAGAAGCGCCGTGGCCTTGGTATGTTCATGACCGAGGAGGCCGCACAGAAGCTGCGCGGCAACGAGCGTGATCGTTTTCTCAATGACGAATGGCCGGCCGTGCTGGAGCGCATCCAACGCCTGGGCCTGACCATGAAAGATTTGCTGCCACCGGGGACCACTCTATGAACGCCGCCGTCGAAGCCGTCGTTTCCGCCAAGGGCCTGCGCAAGGCCTACAAGCAGAAGCCAGCGCTGGACAACACCAGCTTCACCATCGAACCGGGCCGTATCGTCGGCCTGATTGGCCCCAACGGTGCCGGCAAGACCACGGCCCTCAAAGCCCTGCTCGGCCTGACCTCGTTCGACGGCGACCTGCAGGTACTGGGTATGGACCCACGCAGTCAGCGCGATGAGCTGATGAATGATGTCTGCTTCATCGCCGACGTAGCGGTGCTGCCGCGTTGGTTGCGGGTCAAGGAGGCAATCGACTTTGTTGCAGGCGTGCATCCGCGCTTTGACCGCGCCCGCTGCGAGCGCTTTCTGGCCAACACCAAGCTCAGTTCCAAGCAGCGCGTACGGGAGATGTCCAAGGGCATGGTGGTACAGCTGCACCTTGCCCTGGTGATGGCCATCGACGCCAAGATCCTAGTGCTGGACGAGCCCACCTTGGGCCTGGACATCATGTACCGCAAGGAGTTCTACCAGCGCCTGCTGGAGGATTACTTCGACGAGCAGAAGACCATCATCATCACCACCCACCAGGTGGAGGAGATCGAGCACATCCTGACCGATGTGCTGTTCATCCGCGATGGCTCGATCGTTCTGTCCTCCGACATGGAAGCGCTCGCCGAGCGTTACACCGAACTGCTGGCCTCGGCCGACACGCTGCAGGCCGCCCGCACCCTTGGCCCGATCGAAGAGCGCGCCCTGCCATTCGGCAAGACCGTGCTGCTGTTTGACGGCGCCAACCGCAACCAACTTGCCGCCATGGGCGAAATCCGCACCCCCGGCCTGGCCGACCTGTTCGTGGCCACCATGAAGGGAACCTACGCATGAACGCCGCTCACCACATCACCCCGCTCGGCAAGTTCAAATGGCTGCTCAAGCGTGAGTACTGGGAAAACCGGGGCGGCTTTGTCTGGGCCCAGGTCATCACCGGCGGCATCGCAATCCTGTTCGCCATCATCGGCGCACTGATTGGCGTGTTCGCCGCCCGCAACTCAGACGGCATCAACCACATGGGCGATGCCGGTGAGTACCTCAAGGCGATGGGCGCGTTCGGCGATGGCCTACTGCTGGCAGGCATCTTCCTGGCCTCATTGATCCTGGCCTTCGTGGTGTTCTTCTACGCACTGGGCAGCCTCTACGACGACCGCCGTGACCGCAGCGTGCTGTTCTGGAAATCGCTACCGGTATCCGACACCCAGACCGTGCTATCCAAGGCATTGTGGGCGCTGGTGTTGGCACCGCTGATCGCGATGGCTATTGGCCTGGCTGTCGGTCTGGTGCTTTGGGTGGTCGCCATGCTGGGCGCGGCCGGTGCTGGCGCCACCAGCCCCTGGGCCATCGCCACCCACTCCCACCCGTTCCGTATCCTGGGCCTGGTCCTCAGCACCCTGCCGGTAAGTCTGCTCTGGGCGCTGCCGACCGTGGGCTGGCTGATGTTCTGCTCGGCGCTGGTACGCACCAAGCCGTTCCTGTGGGCGGTGCTCATCCCGCTGCTGGCCTGCACCATGATCAGCATCCTCGGCGCCATGCCGGGCGTGAAGCTGCCGCTGGGCTGGATCTGGTACACCGTTGCCTACCGCGGCCTGCTCAGCGTGTTCCCGTCATCGTGGCTGCCACGCGGGCTGACTGACACCAACATCAATGGCGAAAACCTGCAGACTCCAGCCGATCTGGTGCAGTGGCTGCTACAACACCACAGCCTGAGCAAGGTATTGTCCAATCCTGACATCTGGATCGGCGCTGTGATCGGTATCGCCCTGATCGTGGCCTCTGTTTACCTGCGCCGCCGTCGCGACGACATCTGACCCTTGATCAGGAGAGTGTTCATGCACAAGACGTTTGTAATGGCCGCGTTGCTGGCTGCGCCGGGCGCAGCCTTCGCCAGCCAACCCTGCGCGTTTACCGCACCGCAGTCGCTGAACCTGGACCTGGGCGGCAGCAAGACCGTGATGTTCGAAGTGAACAGCCACGATCTGCGCTTGCAAGCCAGCCCCGGCGCAAGGGCCGCGCTCAGCGGGCGTGGATGCGCTTCCAGCCAGGAACTGTTGGACCAGCTCTCGCTCAGCCAGCGCAAGGTTGGCGACAAGCTGGTGGTGACGCTGGAACGCCGCAACCAAGGGCTGAACATCAACATGGGTCACACCTACGCCTATCTGGACCTGACCGGCAGCCTGCCGGACGACGTTCTGGTGCAGCTCAAGGTGGGCTCTGGTGACGCCTCGCTGGCCGGCGCACAGAGCATGAGCGCCGACGTGGGTTCGGGCGATGTCAGTGCGCGTGACATCAAGGGCCTGGCCACGGCGGCCGTGGGTTCAGGCGATGTCGAGTTCCACAACATCGGTTCGCTATACCTGCTGTCGGTTGGCTCGGGCGATGCCAAGGCCAATGGCGTTCGCGGCAACGCACGGGTCGGGAGTGTTGGCTCCGGCGATGTCGAACTGCAGGGCGTGCAAGGCGCGGTGACGATTGAAAGCATCGGCTCGGGCGATGTCGATGTACGTGACAGCCGTGGCGCGGTGAGCCTGGGCTCGCTGGGTTCGGGCGACCTGGACGTCCGTGGCGCCGCCAGCCTCAAGGTGGACCGCCTCGGCAGCGGCTCGGTGAACCATTCGGGCATCAGCGGCAGCGTCGACCTACCCAAAAAGCGCTAACTCCTTCCAATCGCAACGGAACGCACACCATGAAGATCCTCAACGCATCCCTGCTCGCCTTGGCACTGGCAATCCCGTTGGCCGCCTGCGGCGAAAAGCCAGCGGCCAATGGAACGAGCACCGATACCACCGTTGGCGCCAAAGTCCGCGAGGCCACCGATAAGGCCCGCAAGGAAATGGCCGAGGGCAATATCAGCATCGGCTCCGATGGCGCCAAGGTGGAGGTCACTCCGACCGGCGACCTGCTGATCAATGGCACATCCATCCCGCTCAACGACAGCCAGCGCGCCATCACCCTGCGCTACCGCGCGCAGACTATCGGCATCGCCGAAGCCGGCATCGATATCGGCGTGCAAGGTGCAAACCTGGGCGCGAAGGCTGCCGGCGAAGCAATCAAGGGCATCTTCTCCGGCAACTCCGAGCAGATCGAACAACGCATCAATGCCGAAGCGGACAAGATCAAGGCCAGTGCAGCCAAGCTCTGCGACCAGTTGCCCGCTCTGCTGGCCACCCAGCAGCAACTGGCTGCGGCCGTGCCTGAGTTCAAGCCGTACGCAAAGATGGACCAGGGTGATATCGACGATTGCCGCAACGGCAACGGCAATGTCCAGATCCCCTGATCCGGGGGCCTGACCTGCACTCTGGCGGGGGGCGGTAGAATGACCGCCCCCGTCGTTGTTGCCCCGCTGCCATGAAAAGACTGTTGTTGCTGATCCTCGTTGCCTTCGCCACCCTCGCGACCGGCTGTGACCGTGAGAAGTACGCCGAGCACCGCAGCGAGCGCAGCAAGCCCAAGACCGAAGTCACCCTGGAGCGCATCGCCATCCGCCGCGCACCCTACCCCAACCTGGATATCCTGCCGGACGGCCGTTTGCGCGTGGATGACATCGTCATTCCCTTGAATGCCGAGCAGCAGGCAATGCTGCAGACCAGCTTCGTCAAACTGCAGATCCTGCGCCAGAACACCTTGGTGGATGCCGACCCGGCACTGGCACAGGAGCGCACGCTGCCGCTGCAGATTCCGGAAGGCCAATCACCGTTCCCGCCGGACCTGGCGCAGCAGATTCCCGAGTTCGAAAGGTATGGCGAAGCCCTGGCCAACCTGCGCGCATTGCGCTGAGCCCTGTAGTGCCGACCCATGGTCGGCAGAGGCTTTACCGGCAATACCTGAAAGCTGCCCTCACCCCAACCCCTCTCCCGTACACGGGAGAGGGGCTCAAGCCGCGATGCCGACCATGGGTCGGCGCCACGCCCCTCAATGGTCGTGGATGCCACCCAAGGTCAGCGCCGCCGGGTCCAGCAGACGCTTCAACTCGGCCTCGGACAAACCACTGTCCTCCAGCGCCACTTCCAGCACCGGACGCTGCTCCTTGTAGGCGCGCTTGGCAATCGCCGCCGCCTTTTCATAGCCGATGATCGGGTTCAGTGCAGTCACCAGGATGGGATTGCGCGCCAAGGCCTCACGCACCCGCTCCTGCTTGACCACCAGACCCACGAACACCTTGTCGGCCAGCAGCGTCATCACGTTGGACAGCAGCTGGATCGAATCCAGCAGATTGGCCGCGATCAGCGGCAGCGCCACGTTCAATTGGAAGTTGCCGGTCTGCCCGGCCACGGTGATCGCCGCATGGTGACCAATCACCTGCGCAGCCACCATCACCGTTGCCTCCGGAATCACCGGGTTGACCTTGCCCGGCATGATCGAGCTGCCCGGCTGCAGGGCCGGCAGTTCCAGCTCGCCCAAGCCAGCCAGCGGGCCGGAATTCATCCAGCGCAGGTCATTGGCGATCTTGATCAGGGCCACCGCCAGTGCATTGAGCTGGCCTGACAACTCCACCGCGTCGTCCTGCGCGGCCAGACCTTCAAACTTGTTGGCCGCACTCTCAAACTTGACCCCGGTACTGAGCGACAGTGCCCGCGCCACCTTGCCGCCAAAGCGTGGATCGGCGTTGATACCGGTGCCGATCGCGGTGCCGCCCAGCGGCAAGCGGCGCAGGCGCTTCAAGGCATCCTCGATGCGTCCTTCGGCCGAGGCCAGCTGTGCCGACCAGGCACCGAATTCCTGGGCGAAGGTCAGCGGCATCGCGTCCATCAGGTGGGTGCGGCCGGTCTTGACGATCTTGCCCAAGGTACGGGCGCGCTTGTCGATGGTCTTGCGCAGGTGCTTTAGCGCCGGCAGCAGCGATTCCACCACTTCGAGCTGGGCCGAGACGCGGATGGCGGTCGGGATCACGTCATTGGAGCTCTGCCCCAAATTGACGTGATCGTTGGGATGCACCGCAGTCTTGCCGGCCTTGCCACCGTGGTTGGCCAGCGTGGCGATGACCTCGTTGGCATTCATGTTCGACGAGGTGCCCGAACCAGTCTGGTAGACATCGATCGGGAACTGGCTGTCGTGTGCGCCAATGGCCACTTCGGTCGCCGCCGACTGGATCGCCTTGCCCACGCCCTTCGGCAGCAGCCCAAGACCGGTGTTCACCTCAGCGGCAGCGCCCTTGATCAGACCTAGCGCCCGAATGAAGGCGCGCGGCATGCGCTGCCCGGAGATCGGGAAATTCTCGACCGCGCGCTGGGTCTGCGCGCCCCACAGGGCCTCAGCGGGCACCTGCAGCTCGCCCATGCTGTCGTGTTCGGTCCGGAAACCACTTTTGGAAACCTTGCTCATCATCTACTCCGCACTTCTTCATTGGGGGGAAAGGAAGCTGCGGCTGGCAATGGGCAGGCTTCCCTGGCTGGCGGCTGCGCACACCATACCCGTCATATGCGGCAATGGCACCTGCGGCCGACGGGATTCAATGGCCCGCCAGCGGCCGTTGCCCCGGCAGCGTAGAATATGCGCCCCCGCCACTGCCCAACCGCCTGCCGCCATGACGGATACGTCCCGCCAAGAAGCCGCCCTGCTCGCCCTGTCCCCGCTTGATGGCCGTTATGCCGGCAAGGTCGACGCATTGCGCCCGATCTTCTCCGAGTACGGCCTGATCAAGGCCCGCGTCAAGGTCGAGATCGAATGGCTGCTGGCGCTGGGCGCCGAGCCGGGCATCACCGAGCTGGCCGACTTCTCGGCCGCTGGCAAGGCCAAGCTGCATGCACTGGCCGATGGCTTCTCGGTTGAGAACGCCGCCCGCGTCAAGGAAATCGAGCGCACCACCAACCACGACGTCAAGGCCGTGGAGTACTTCATCAAGGAACAGCTCAAGGACGACGCCGAGCTGGCGCCGGCCTTGGAGTTCGTGCATTTCGCCTGCACCAGCGAGGACATCAACAACCTGTCCTACGGCCTGATGCTGGCTGAAGCCCGCGCGAAGGTGATCCTGCCCGGTTACAGCGGCATCGCCGCCTCGCTGCGCACGCTGGCTCATGCCCAGGCGGAACAGCCGATGCTGTCGCGCACCCACGGCCAGACCGCCTCGCCGACCACCTTGGGCAAGGAACTGGCCAACGTCGTCGCCCGCCTGGAACGGCAGATCCGCCAGATCGGCGCGGTCGAGCTGACCGGCAAGATCAATGGCGCCGTCGGCAACTACAACGCCCACGTCGTGTCCTACCCGAACATCGACTGGCCGGCCTTCGCCGAGCGCTTCGTCACCTCGCTGGGCCTGGTGTTCAACCCGTACACCACGCAGATCGAGCCGCACGACAACGTCGCCGAGATCGGTGACGCCGCACGCCGCGCCAACACCATCCTGATCGACCTGTCGCGCGACATCTGGGGCTATATCTCGCTGGGCTACTTCAAGCAGAAGCTCAAGGAAGGCGAAGTTGGCTCCTCGACCATGCCGCACAAGGTCAACCCGATCGATTTCGAAAATGCCGAAGGCAACTTCGGAATCGGCAATGCATTGTTCGAGCATTTCAGTGCCAAGCTGCCGATCAGCCGCTGGCAGCGCGACCTGACCGACTCCACCGTACTGCGCGCCGTCGGTACCGCCTTCGGCCACAGCCAGGTGGGCCTGGAATCGCTGGCCAAGGGCCTGGGCAAGCTGACCGTGAACCCGGAGCGCCTGGACGCCGATCTGGACGCCGCCTGGGAAGTGCTGGCCGAAGCCGTACAGACGGTGATGCGCCGCCACGGCCTGCCGAATCCGTATGAGCAGCTCAAAGCACTGACCCGCGGTCATGGCATCACTGCTGATTCGATGCGCGAGTTCATCGAAACCCTGGAGCTGCCGGCCGACGCCAAGCAGCGCCTGCGTGAGCTGACCCCGGGTGGGTATGCGGGTTTGGCAGCAGATCTGGCCAAGGCGATCTGAACCGCAGAAATGCTGGATGTTTGAAGCCCTTCTCCCGTTCACGGGAGAAGGGTTGGGATGAGGGCAAGCTTCTGGATGTAGTGGCGCGGGGCCGGGGGCGGCCGCAGGGGGGCGGGAGCACCCCCACGCCCAGCCTGCAAGCGCAGCAGGGAGTGGTGGGTATTTGACCA
>NZ_JBRREB010000026.1:0-66368 GCF_056759995.1 Stenotrophomonas sp. STEN030
GGGGTGGGGCCGGTGCGCCGCGCCCGGGGCGGCCCCCCCCCCCCCCGCCCCGCCCCCCCACCCCCCCCCCCCCCCCCCCCCCCCCCCCCCCCCCCCCCCCCCCCCGCTCCTACAAAAGAAGCAGATGGCTATTTTCTGCTCGGATCCAACGAGATCAACCGGGTCACATCCAGCAACGCAGCAGGTAGATGCACGCCCCCCGGCGCGGCCAGATAACGTGGCCTCCACTCCGGTGCGAACTTGGACTTGAAGCGGCGCAGCCCGCTGAAGCCATAGAAACGCTCACCGTGCCGCGCGACCAGATTGGCAAAGCGGTTCCAGCGACCGGCGAGCCGGTGCTGGACCAGGCCGGTCAACGGCGCCATGCCCAGCGAGAAGCGGGTATAGCCATTGGCAGCGCCCCACAGAAACAGCTCGATGAAGAGGAAATCCATCGTGCCCTTGGGCGCATCCGGACGATGGCGCATCAGGTCCACCGACAACTCATGCCCGGCCGGTGCCTGCCAGATATTGGCAAACGCGACGATGCGGCCCTCGGCCTCGACCAGCGCCACCGGGAAGCGGCTTAGATAGTCGGGATCGAAACTGCCCAGCGAGAAGCCTTTCTCTTCGCCAGCCTTTTCGTCCAGCCAAGCGTCCGAGATGTCTTCCAACTCGCTCAGCAAGGCCGGTACCTCACTGGCCGATGCCAGCCTGAAGCTCAGTCCGCCACGCTTGCCTTTGTTCCATGCCTGGCGCAGGTCCGCGCGTTCGCTGCCGGCCAAGCTGAAATCCTGCAACGGCACCATCGCTTCCTCGCCTAGCTTGACCAGGGTCAGGCCCAGGTCAAGATAGTGCTGCCAGTACTTGTCGCTGGTCTGGTAAAACACCGGGCGCAGGCCAAGCCGGTCGGCTTCCTCGCGGAATTTCCAGATCAAGGCAGCTGCCACCGTTGGTGGCCCGACCGGGTCGCCCATCGCCACCAGCGAGCCGCCGTAGCGCTGCAGCATCACGAAGCCGTCTCCGGCTTCGCTGCGCAGGATCGCCTTGTCGCCGGTCATTGCCACGCAGGCCTGGGTGTCCTCGGCCAAAGCCAGCACCGGGCGCAGTTGCTCTAGCGTTGCTGCATCAGGCAAGGGCAGCGGACTGCGGGTGCTGTGCAGCAAGCGCGCCAGTCCAAACACGATCAGCGCGATGCAGACCAGCAGCAAGGCGCGCAGCGCACGTGGGGCATTACCGGAGGTGGCGAACTGCCACCACAGTTCGTTCTGGTATTCGACGTGGCTGTAGACGAAAAACAGCAGCCACACCGTCGCCACCAGCACCAAGGCGACATTGCGCAGCCATGGCCAGGACCATGCCTCGTCCAGCAACGCGCCTTCGCGGTAAAACTCGCGCCGTGCGGCCCATAGCGCCACCGCTACCAGCGGCAAGGTCAGAGCTACCGTCAGATGCCCGCCGCGCAGCCATGCCGGCACCGGCAAGGCGATGCACAGCGCCAGCGCCAGCATCCAGGCAGAGTGACTGCGACGTTGCAGGCCTTGCCCGATCAGCAGCAGCAACACGCCGCCAAGGCTGCCGAGCAGGTGCGAGGTTTCCACGATCGGCAGCGATGCTGGCAACAGTCGTTGATGCGGTACTGGCAGGGTGCCGTCGATCAGCAACAAAGCACCGGCAGCGAACACCGCCAGCGCGATCAACTGCGGCAGCCATGGCCGGATCACCGACCAGGCGGTGCCAGCACCACTGCGCAGCGGACGCCGTACGCTGGCCAGCGCGGCCAGCAGCGCGGACAGGAACAACGGCAGCAGGTAGTAAGTGATGCGATAGGCCACCGCGGCGGCGAGGATGGCGGCCGGTGCCACCTGCGGCAGCAGCTTGAGCAGGCTCCACTCGAACACGCCCAGCCCGGCCGGTACGGTGGAAACCAGCCCGGCCACAACCGCCACCAGATACAGGCCGACGAAGCCCGTGAAGCTGACCTCGGCCTGCGCCGGCAACAGCACATAGAACGCGGCCGAGGCCAGACCCAGCTCGACCACGCTCAGTGCAGTGACTTCCAGCACCGTGCGCCGGTCGGGAATCCACATGCGGTGCTGGCCCCAACCCACGCTGCGGCCGTTGCTCCCGACCAGCAGCAACATTGCGGCGAAGCCGGCCAGCAAGGCGATGCCGAGCGTATGCACAGCTGTGGCCGAGATCGGCAATGCCAGGGCCGCAGCGCCTGGTTCCAGCAGCAAGGCCAGGCCAAGCAGCAACCATGCGCCAAACACAAAGCCCAAGGTGCTCATCAGCACCACCTGGCCGATCTCGGCCAGGCTCAGCCCGGCCTGGCCGTAACTGCGTACGCGGATGGCGCCACCGGTGAGTGCGGCAAAACCCAGCGTCTGCCCAGCAGCATGCGCCAGAAAGGCGGTTATGCCGACGCGAGTTGCCGGCAACGGATGCCTGGCGCGGCGCAGGCCGATCGCATCAAATCCGATCAGGCATGCATAGCTGGCCATGCCCAACAGCGTTGCCATGCCCAGTTGCGACCATGAGAGCCCGCGCACTGCGCTGCGGATCTGGTGATAGCCATGGTCGCTGAACTCGCCGGCCAATGCATGCAGTGCCGTCGCCATGATGGCCATTGTGACGAGGATGGCAGCGATGCGGCGCCAACCCGGCGTTGAAGGCTCCGAAGACGTGGAAGACGCGGTCATGCAGGTGCTGAAGGGTATGCGCTGGTGCGGCGCGGACGCATAAGACTAGCCCTCATGCGTGATGGTGGCTGCATGCGCGGGCCAGGGCGTTTTCACCGGCTTCAGTCGGCGTGGTGGGTGCAGGCGCACTAGACTTGGCAGCTCAAACGCTGGGGAACGGGCATGGGCGAACATCGGCGCAAGGCAGGGAGACAATCGGCCGTACCGGAATTGGCGGTATTGGTGGCGTTGCTGCTGTTCTTGCTCATTGCCATTGGCCTGCAGTTCGCCCGTGATGATCTGGATTGGGTGCGCGCCACCCTCAGCCTGTATCTGCACGGCCCCTATGGCGTGCTGCTGCGCGGGGCCTACTGCGTGCTGGCCTTGGCCATCGCCGCACTCGGCTTGATGCTGTACCGGCAGGCGCGCGGAAGCGCGCGACGTGGCTTGCCGCCCAGTTTGTTTGCGGTGGCCGGAGTTGGTCTGGCTGGAGTGGCGATCGGTGACAGCTGGTTGCCGCAACATGCGCCGCTGTTGGCGCCCTTGCTGCATGGGCTGGCTGCGCAGACCGCCTTCCTGTGTGTGACCGTAGCGATGCTGCTGCAGGCTTGGTGCTTCGGCCGTGACCCACGGTGGCAGGGCCTGCATCGACTGGCATGGATATGGGCATGGTTGGCCTTTGCTGGGCTGTGGTTGCACGTACTGTGGCGTGGCAGCCCGCGTGGACTGGGGCAGAAGCTGGTGATTGCAGCGGTGGTGGGCTGGTTGCTGTTGGTGGCGTTCTCGGCATGGCGTCGTTCACGCAAAGAAACGCCTGAAACTTCCACTTGCCCTCACAATGGCAGGCACACCCACAACACGGAGTCACCCCAATGATCCAGCGCTTCGATACCGGCCCGCGCATGTCGGAAATGACCATCCACAATGGCGTGGCCTATCTGGCCGGGCAGGTGCCGGAAGATACCAGCGCAGATATCGTTGGCCAGACCGAGCAGGTACTGCAGGCCATCGACGATCTGCTGCGCCTGGCACCGACCGACAAGACCAAGATCCTGCGTGCCGAGATCTTCCTGGCCGACCTTGCCGACTTCGCGGGCATGAACCAAGCCTGGGACAAGTGGGTGCCGCAGGGTGCAACGCCATCGCGCGCCACCGTGCAGGCCAAATTGGCCAACCCGGCGTGGAAGATCGAGATCGTGATCACCGCTGCGGTGCCGTAAGCGGGCTGATTGAAATCGTCAATCTGCCTTGGACGTTACGGCGCCCTTGGCAGTTCAGACATTGCTGTCTTTGCAGGGAGGCAAGGGGAAAGGAATGAAACGCAGTCTGTTGTTCGGCGTATGTTGCGCGTTGACTGTTGCCAGTGCGGCCGTATGTGCCGCGCCACCGGCGCAGGCGCCGCTGTCGAAACTGATCTACGCGCAAGTGCCCTTGCAGCGCGTTGAGCCCTTGGACTACCCACAGTTCAAGCTGATCGAGGCCGAGCTCCGCAACACCGTGCGTCGATTTGGCGATCGCCGCGTGCCCAACCACTTCTGCGCGATTGGCTACCAGCTCGGCGGCGGCACGGTGGAAACGGTGCTGATCTGGGACAACGCGCAATGGCTGATCCGCTGGTGGGGTGGCGACGCGCTGGCTACCTCGGAGGAACGGCATGCGGTGTCCGCATCGTTCTCGCCGGTTACTGATCTACGCACGGATCTGGTCGAGGACAACCGCTATCCGCTGGGCACGCGCGCGATAGTACGCGCGGATGCGGAGGCCTTGATTGCGGATTGCCAGGCGCATGGACGGCAGTATACGGTGCCGCCGCTGGCGCCCAAAAGCGAAGATGACGAGTACTGACCAAGCGCGCTGTTGCTCGTTTGTGGGAGCGGCGTGAGCCGCGAAACTGGCATTGTTTGGATCACAGTGTTCAACATGATCTGGAACAGCTGCGCCTTTGCCGATTTATATCGGAATCTTTGCCAGCTGGGTTTCTACGAGCTTCGCGGCTTACACCGCTCCCACAACCCCGGCAGATCCTGCATCCGATACAGTTAGCAGCTCAATGCAATCCACCGGACAGGGCGGGATGCACAGCTCGCAGCCTGTGCACAGGTCGGCCAGCACGGTGTGCATGTACTTGGCGCCGCCGACGATGGCATCGACGGGGCAGGCCTGGATGCACTTGGTGCAGCCGATGCAGTCGGCTTCAACGATCACCGCAACCTGTGCTGGTTTGTGTTCACCGCGGCTGTGGTCGTAGGGCAGGGCTGCAACACCTAGAAGATGGGCAAGCGCCCGCGCGCCCGCGTCGCCACCAGGCGGGCAGTGATCTATACCGGCGTCGCCAGCGGCCATGGCTTCGGCATAGGGACGGCAGCCGTCAAAACCGCACTGCCCACACTGGGTCTGCGGCAGCAGACGGTCGAGGCGTTCGACCAGCGCGGCAGTTCCTTCTCCCGTTGGCAGAAGGTTGCGTGCAGCGTTGGATGAGGGTTGGGTAATCATTCGTTAGTCCTGCTGTTCGCCCTCACCCCAACCCCTCTCCCAGAGGGAGAGGGGCTCAGGTCAAGCATTTGCCGCGATACCAACGCTCGTGCGCCAGCGCCAGCATGGGCTTGTCCTCGCTGCTGTCGCCGTAGGCATGGATACGTTGGAACGAACCCAGGTCGAACATGCGCCGTACCAGTGCGACTTTGTGCCGCCCGCAGTCGCGTTCGGCGTAGCGCCCGGTGAGGCGATTGTCCTGCACTTCCAGCTTGTTGCAGATCATCTTCAGGCCAAGCGAATCGCACCAGTGCTGCAGGTACAGATCAATGGAGGCCGATACCACCGCCACGGTATGGCCCTGCGCCTTGTGCCATTGGATCTGCTCCAGCATTTCCGGGCGCACCATGTCCGGCAGGTGCTCGCGTGCGTAGTCGCGCGCCATCTGGGTGACTTCACCGGCATGGCGGCCGGTGAACACCTGTGAGGTGACGCGGCGACGGATGCGCTCGGCGGAGATCAGCTTCAGCCGGTAGGCCAGCAACCACGGCCCGACCCGCCACCAGCCCTGCGCGCGCTGCTCCGGCGTGGCCACGCGACGCAAAAACCGACTGTAGGTGTCACAGACGGTGATGGTGTGGTCGAAATCGAAGAGGGCTAGCTGCATGGGGTCAAGGCGGGAATCGAGATTGGGAGTTCGCAACCGCAAGAACGGGCGTGGGTTTTCGATGTATCTGGAAGCCCTGCTGCCTGCGCGATGTCGGAACCAGGGCTGTAACCGCTCCCTGATCCCGACTCCCGAGCGCCGGCTTCAGCGAACCGGCATGCCCGGCAATGCTCCACCATCGGCATCCAGCAGCGCGAGCGCGCCGCCGTCGAAACCGGCCGACAGGATCATGCCTTCGCTCAGGCCGAAGCGCATCTTGCGCGGGGCCAGGTTGGCGATGAACACCACGTTGCGGCCGACCAGCGCTTCCGGCTCGGCATAGCTGCCACGGATACCGGAGAAGATCTGCCGCTGGCCGAGGTCGCCGGCATCCAGCAGGAAGCGCAACAGCTTGTCCGAGCCTTCGACGAAGCCACATTCCAGCACCTTGCCGATGCGCAGGTCGAGCTTGGCGAAATCGTCGATGCCGATGTACGCGGAGGCTTCACCTTCGGCCTTGGCTTCGGTCTTCACTTCGACCTTGGCGGGCTTTTCGGCCTTGGCCGGCTTGGCCTCTGCGACGGGCTGGGCGGCGAGGGTGTCCTTGGAGGCGTCGGTCATTGCGTCAATCATCTTGGTGTCGATACGGGTGAACAGCGCCACGTAGGCGGCGATGCTGTGTGCGGTCAGCGGGACGGTGATGTCGTCCCAGCCGTGAACGGGTGCATTGAGGAAAGCCTCGGCCTGCAGCGCCGTGGCCGGCAGCACCGGCTTGAGGGCGGTGACCAGCACGCGGAACAGGTTCAGGCCCTGCGTGCAGACCGCCTGCAGTTCGGCGTCGGCACCCTCTTGCTTGGCGATGACCCACGGCTTGGTGTCGTCGATGTACTTGTTGGCTTCATCGGCCAGCGCCATGGTCAGGCGGATGGCAGCAGCGGCGTCGTTGCGCTCGTAGGCCTCGCGAATCGGGGCCAGCGCGGCGATGAAGCGGTCGTACTGGGCTTGGTCCGGCAGCGCGTTGGCCAGTTTGCCGTCGAAGCGCTTGGCGATGAAGCCGGCGCAGCGGCTGGCCAGGTTGACGAACTTACCGACCAGATCGGCGTTCACGCGGGCGGTGAAGTCGGTCAGGTTCAAATCCAGATCGTCGACGCCGCCGGAGGACTTGGCGGCGAAGTAGTAACGCAGCGCTTCCGGTGCCAGGCCGGCATCCAGATAGGTGCGGGCCATGATGAAGGTGCCGCGCGACTTGCTCATCTTGGCGCCGTCCACGGTCAGGTAACCGTTGACGTGCAGCTTGGTCGGCGTGCGCAGGCCGCTGCCCTTCAGCACCGCCGGCCAGAACAGGCCGTGGAAGTTGACGATGTCCTTGCCGAGGAAGTGGTGCAGCTCGGTACTGCTGTCAGCGGCAAGCACGGCGTCGAAGTCGTCGCCGGTCTTGGCGCACAGGTTCTTGAAGCTGGACAGGTAGCCGATCGGCGCGTCCAGCCACACATAGAAGTACTTGCCCGGTGCGCCGGGGATCTCGAAGCCGAAGTAAGGTGCGTCACGCGAGATGTCCCACGCGCGCAGGCCGCCCTCGGCATCCAGCCACTCGGCCAGCTTGGCCTTGACGCCGGGCAGGGCCACGTCGCCGGCCAGCCATTCGCGCAGGAACTCCTGGAAGCGGCCGACTTCGAAGAAGTAATGCTCCGAATCACGCATTTCCGGGGTAGCGCCTGATACGACCGACTTCGGCTCGATCAGGTCGGTCGGGCCGTAGGTGGCGCCACAGACTTCGCAGTTGTCGCCGTATTGGTCGGGCGACTTGCAGTTCGGGCAGGTGCCCTTGATGTAGCGGTCGGGCAGGAACATGCCCTTGGCCGGATCATAGAACTGCGCCACCGAGCGGCGGCTGATATGGCCGGCGGCGTCGAGCTTGGCGTACAGGGCTTCGGTCAGCTCGCGGTTGGTGGCCGAGTTGGTCGAATCGTAATGGTCGAAATCCACGCCAAAGGCGGCGAAATCGCGCTCATGGCCGGCCTGGATGTTGGCGATGAAGGTTTCCGGGCTTACCCCGGCCTTCTCGGCGGCCAGCATGATCGGCGTGCCGTGGGTGTCATCGGCGCAGACGTACCAGACCTTCTCGCCCATCATTCGCCGCGCACGCACCCAGATATCGGCTTGGATGTAACCCACCAGATGGCCGAGGTGCAGCGGGCCGTTGGCGTAGGGCAGGGCATTGGTGACTAGGGCGTTGCGGGTCATGGCGATGGTTTGCAGCAGGGGACTGCAGATTATCGCATGGCTGAAAAGAAGCAGCCCCGGGAGACCGGGGCTGGTGCTTTGGCTGGAGCTTGCAGGTCAGAGATCGAGCCAAAGCTCCTTCCTTCTCCCGCATGCGGGAGAAGGTGCCCCGAAGGGGCGGATGAGGGGGCTTTTGACTTTCCAGCTAAACGCTCCCCCTCACCCCAACCCCTCTCCCGTGAACGGGAGAGGGGCTTCAAGCAACGGCTTTGAGCGGCTTACTGGTCGCGCAGCCAGGTCTGGGTGCGGCAGATGAAGGCGATGCAGCCGGAAACGTCCAGCTTGCGGCCGTTGTCCACCAGTGCCACTTTCGAGCTGTAGGTCTTGCCCTTGGCCGGGTCCAGAATGGTGCCGTTGGCCCACTTGTTGGTGCCGTCCGGGCGGACGTTCCAGAGGATGGTCATGCCTTCGATCGGCTTGCCCTTGTTGGCGCCTTCACATTTGTTGCAGACCGGATGCGGGCCCTGCTCGGACTGCAGCACCTGCAGTACCTTGCCGCTGAGGGTGCCGTTGGCGGCCTGGCTGATCTCGACGATGGACTTCACCCGGCCGGTTTCGTCATCAATGGTGCGCCAGCGGCCAGCAGCGCTGTCACTGGCGCTGGCGGAGAAGCCGGCAGCCAGCAGCGGCAGGGCCAGCAACAGGGTCTTGAAAGTAGTACGCATGTTTCCCCTCCCAGGGTGGGTTTGGTCAGCGGCCGGTGGCGCTGTTACGAGCCGAATGTAACCGCATTCGGTCCCGTACGGAATCCGCAGTGCAGCAGATTGGCGGGCATGTAGTGCCGAGCCATGCTCGGCAGGGACTTTCCCGGTAATGCTCCAACAGCTGCCCTCACCCCAACCCCTCTCCCGCAAGCGGGAGAGGGGCTTTGAGGTAGTGGCGAGCCATGCTCGGCAGGAGCTTTCCCGGTAATGCCCCAGAAGCTGCCCTCACCCCAACCCCTCTCCCGCGGGCGGGAGAGGGGTTTTGAGCAGGAGCGGAACCTGCAGTGCCGAGCCATGCTCGGCAGGGGGGGGGCGGCAATGCTTCAAGAGCTGCCCTCACCCCAACCCCTCTCCCGTGAACGGGAGAGGGGCTTAAGCCGGGCGTCGCTCGCATCTTGCTTACTGCACCGTCACCCGCTTGCGGTTGTCGGCCGATACACGGTCGATCAGCTTGTTGTACGGGTCGAAGCCTGCTTCATCGGGCTTCTGGTCCACCGTGATCGTGATGCTGGGCGCCGCGGCGGTGATGTGATGACGCTGCAGGTACAGCACCTTCTCATCGCGCTCCTTGCCGGAAGCACCCTTGGCGAATACGCCAACCTCGATCCAGTCGTCCAGCGTCCCTGCGGTTTCCTTGCCCATGCCGTCGGCGTAACGCTTGTCGGCGTGCAGTTGCAGGGTCACGTCGTAGCGGCCGTCGGCGCGCTTCTTGGCATTGGCCTCGACCACGCGGTTGTCATAGAAGCTGATCTTCTCGAACAGGTCGGTGATCAAGGCCTGTTGCTCGGGCTTGGCTTCGGCGCGGATGAACTCCAGCAGTTCGGCCGAAGTGGTGTACGGCGGCTGCTGGAAGGCCTTGGCCTGGATGAAACGGGATAGCGCACGGTTCAGTGCTTCCTCGCCCATCTCCTCGCGTAGACGGTAGAACACCACTGACCCCTTGCGGTAATGGATGTACTGCTGATTCTCCACCCGGTACAGCGGCAGTTCCTCCACATCCTCGCCGCCGCGGCCCGACAGGTAGTTGTCCAGTTCGTCTTTCAGGAACTGACGCATATGGCCGCGTCCGTATTCCTTCTCCATCACCATCAAGGCCGAGTATTGCGACAGCGATTCGGACAACACGGTCGCACCCTGCACGTTGGCGCCGATCACCTGATGTGCCCACCACTGGTGCGCCACTTCATGTGCGGTGACATAAAACACATAGTCAACATCATCCTTGTCGCGCAGGTCGGCGATGAAACCGATCGATTCCGAGTAGGGGATGGTGTTGGCAAAGCTCTGCGCGAACGACTGGTAGCCCGGGAACTCGATGATGCGCACCTGCTTGTGCTGGTACGGGCTGAAGTTGGCCTCGTAATACGCGAGTGATTTCTGCACGCCCTCGATCATCCGATCGACGTTGTACGGATGCTTGGCGTCGTAATAGATCTCGATCGGGATGTTCTTGTACGTAGCCTTCTTCACCTGCCAGCGTGCCGACAGGTAGGCATAGAAGTTCAGCATCGGTCGATCCATGGCATAGCTGAAGCAGCGGCGGCCATTGCGTTCGAAATCCTTCTGCAGGTAGCCCGGTGCCAAGGCGATCTGGTCCGGTGCGGTGCAGATGGTGCTGCGGAAATCCAGCCAATCCGAATCGTTGGAGATATAGGTATTGGCGCGTGCGGCTTCATCTTCCAGCTTTGGCATGCGCGTCGGTTCGCCGAGGTCACGCTTGCGGCGCTCGTTGCGGTCGCCGATCTCCGCGCCGGTGTCATAGCCGAACGCAGGCAACACGCGGCTGTTGAAGAAGCTGCCGTTGTCGACGATCTGGCTCTGGGCCTGGTCGGAGGTGATGCCGTTGGGATGGATATCGACGGTGAAGCGGATATCACGCTCCTCGCCCGGTGCCATCGGTGCGTCCAGGTGATAGATGCGGTAGCCCAGTTCCTCATCGTGGGTGGTCAGCTTGGCACCGCCCATCTCGATGCTGGCCAGTGTGCGGTCATCGCCCATCGCGACATGGATGTCGGGAATCGCCGCCGAATGCGTATTGCGCACGCGGTAGACGCCATCGATGCGTACCGACTGGGTTTCCGGGTGCAGGTCGACATTGTTGTCGATGGCGATGATGCGCGGCTGCGGCAGGTCCTTGTACTTGCGGTATTCACGCTCGTAGCGGGCCTGGAGGTCGAGCTGCTGGTCCGGCGAAATAAACTCGTTGCGGATGTTGGTGCTCCAGTACAGCCAGCCACCGCAGGCGATGAAGGCGAGCGTGGCCGCTGCCAGGCCTGCCCCCAGCGGACCGCGCAGGCGCTGCTTTGCCAATCGCAGGCGCTGCCGCCAACCCGAATCCACACCGCGTACCCACAGGGCAGCACACAGCAACAGCAATGCCAGCAGGAACAGCATCCAGTAGCCCTGGAAGGCCAGCTGCCCGGTCAGGAAATGGCCGTAGCCGTTCATGTCCGAATACGGGGCGATCGGCCAGCTGCCGAAGTTGTACAGGTTCTGGGTGTAGTCGAGCATGCCTAGCACCGACTGCCCGATCAGCAACAGGATCAGCAACGCATAGCCCATGAACTTGTTGTTGCTCAGTACCTGCAGCACCAGCGCCATGCCGCCCATCAGGATATAGACCACCGAGTCCAGCGCCAGCGTCTTGACGTACAGCAGCGGCTCGATCTGGGTGTAACCCTTGCTGAGCTGGATGATGATGGCAGTAAGCGCGCCCACGGCCTGGAACGCGAATACCACCGCGATCAGGGTGAGGAACTTGCCCAGCAGCGGCACCCAGTTCGGTACCGGCATGGCATCGCTGATGCCAGCGATGCGTGCGCTGCGCTCACGCCACACCAGTTCGCCGGCGTAGAACAGCACGATGATGATCAGCAGGAAGCTGAAGCTGCCCTGCAGTGCCTCCAGCATCTGCGAGGTCACCGGCCAGCTCGGCGTACCGTACATGGTGCGGCGGTGCAGGGCGGTGGGGATGAAGTTGGCCATGCCCAGCACCAGCAACACTAGGAAGGGCGCACTGCGGAACACGCCAAAGGCATCAAATCCGACCTGACGCAGCAGCTGCCGCCAGCCGGTCGCAGCGTTGAAGCTCGGGGTCACCTTGGGGGCAACCACATTGCTGCGCTTGCTGTCGGTGGTAGCGACGCTGGCCACCTTCTTGCCACGCTTGCGGCCGGTGCCGCTACGCTCGGTGCGGAACAGGGCGAAGGTCGCGGCGAACAGGGCGCCGGTCACCGCCAGCCACAGCACCCGGTTCTCCAATAGATAACCGGTGAACGCGGGCAGGCCGGTGTTGCGCTCTTCGGCCGACCAGTAGCGCGTTGCCTGGCTCATCGCGGGCATGCCGAGCGGGTCGAGCAGGGCGGCAATACGCATGTTGTCGATATCGGCCAACAAGGCACGACTGACGCCGTACAGCACGAAGAACACGATGACGCCGATGTAGACCCACAGGATGCTGCGGGTGGTGACTGCCAGCAGCGCCAACAAGGCGGTGGTGAACAGTACGTTCGGCAACACCATGAAAACAAACGACCAAAGGTAGGGCTGCAGCGACACCGGACCAAGTCGGGCTGCATCGATCCACGGCATGAACTGGGCGATGAACAGGCCAGCTGCGATGATCACGTACATCAGCAGGCTGGCCAGCAGGGCGGCGCCGAGGCGGCCCAATAAATAATCGCGGCGTTTGATCGGGCTGGAGAACACCAGCTCGGCGGTGCCCAGTTCAAAGTCACGCAGCAATGCGTTGCTGACGAACAAGGTCACCACCAACAGCCCGAGCAGGGTGAAGGAGGTCATGAAGGTGGCGATCACCGAGGGTGCATTGCGATGCACGTTGCCGATGCCGCCCCCGATCTGGATGGCATCGCTGGAGGCAGCGCCGAAGGCGATCAGGGCGAACAGCACTGCAAGCAGCCACAGCAAGGGGGAACGCAGCTGCTCACGCAGCTCGAAGCGCAGGAAGGCGAGGGTCATGGTCGTCTCCGTCAGGCGGCCTGCGCCTGCAGGCGCAGGCGCTGGAAGTAGACGTCCTCAAGCCCCGGCGCGACCGGTTCGAAGCCTGCTTCAGGGCAGTTGTCGGCGAACACATGGATCACCGGGTGACCGCCGACCAGTCGCGTCGACAGCACGGTGAAACGGGCTTCGTAATCCGGCAGCGCGGCCTTGGCTACCTGTTTGCGCCAGACTTGTGCCTGCAGTGCGTTGATAGCTTCGGCCGGCCGTCCGGTCAGCAGTACCTCGCCCTTGTTCATGATGGCCATGGTCGGGCACAGGTCGGTTACGTCCTCGACGATATGAGTGGACAGGATCACCGCCACGTTCTCGCCGATCTCGGCCAGCAGGTTGAGGAAGCGGTTGCGTTCCTCCGGGTCCAGGCCAGCGGTGGGTTCATCGACGATGACCAGCTGCGGGTTGCCGAGCAGGGCCTGGGCAATGCCGAAGCGCTGGCGCATGCCGCCGGAATAAGTGCCGAGCTTGCGCTTGCGTGCATCCCACAGGTTGACCTGCTGCAGCAACGCTTCGACCACTTCCTTGCGCTGCTTGCGCGCGGTCAGGCCCTTGAGCACGGCGAAATGGTCGAGCAGGTCCAGCGCGCTCACTTTCGGGTAGACGCCGAAATCCTGCGGCAGGTAGCCGAGCTTGCGACGCAGTGCGTCCTTGTCACGCAGGATATCGATGCTGGCGCCATCGGCGGTGGTCAGCGTGGCGCTGCCGGCATCTGCCTCCTGCAGCGTGGCCAAGGTCCGCATCAGCGAGGATTTGCCGGCGCCATTGGGGCCGAGCAGTCCGAACATGCCGCGTGGAATGTCGAGATCGACATTTTTGAGTGCGTGTACGCCATTGGCGTAGGTTTTCGACAAACCACGGATCTGCAGCATGGGGACCGAACCTCTCCTTGGATGATGGCTGTCACATTCAGCTACAGCCGGGCTCCCTGCAATGCGCCGGAAGTCATTAGGACCAGGGACGTGGTTAGGGGCCAGATGTGACCGGCTACGGAAGGACCGGTTGTGGGAGCGGTGTAAGCCGCGAAGCTGGGGATGCTGGCGGAAGATGCGACCGGCAATCTGACGATGTACGAGTTTCGCGGCTTACGCCGCTCCTACAGTCCGCAGCGCTGATAGGGTGCTTGGAAAACCCCTGCCGAGCATGGCTCGGCACTACGGGATGGGTGTTTCGTAGAGTTCCAGCGGGAGGTCGTCGGGGTCGGCGAAGAAGGTGAAGCGGCGGCCGGTGAATTCATCCACGCGTATCGGCTCGCAGGTGACACCTTCGCGCTGCAGATGCGCGACCACCTCATCCAGCGCGGAAACGCGGAAGGCGAGGTGACGTAAGCCGCAGGCTTCCGGGCGGCTGGGGCGTGCGGGCGGATTGGGAAAGGAGAACAGCTCCAGCTGGCTGCCGTCGGGTAGGCGCAGGTCCAGCTTCCACGAGTCGCGCTCGCTGCGGTAATTCTCGGCGATCACTTCCAGCCCGAGAATCCGCACATAGAAGTCACGCGAACGTGCGTAGTCGGCTGCAATCACCGCAACATGATGAATGCCAAGCAGACTCATCGCGCGGCATCCAGCCAGCGCCGGGCGATGTCGATGGCCAGCGCATACGGCTCGGGTTCGTTGCGGTTGCTCAGCACGATCACCGTCAGCTTCTGCTTGGGGTAGCGCACGATCACATTGCGGAAGCCGATGCTCTCGCCGCTATGCCACAGCGCATCGCCATTGATGCGCCAGCCGAAGCCATAGAACGGCACGTCCGGCTCGCCGGTCTTTGTCGCCGGGCTGAAGGCCAGTTGAAGCGAACTGGCCTTCAACAGGCGCTCGTCGTACAGCGCCGCATCCCACCGAGCCAGGTCATCGATCGAGGAATAGATGCCGCCATCGCCGAGCACCGCGCTGGTGGTGCTCTGATCGGTGCGCTGCCAGCGACCATCGATCTGGCTGTAGCCGTAGGCGCGATTGGGCACCTCATCGACGCCGTTCTGATGTGCGTAGGTGTTGCTCATGCCCAGCGGCAGGAAGATACGTTGGCGCACGAAGCTGGCGAAGTCGCTGCCCGAGGCTTTGCCCACCACCAGTGCCAGCAAGGCGTAGCCGCTGTTGCTGTAGCGGTAGTCGCTGCCGGGTGTGAAGTATGTGCGGTTCTCTTTCTGCAGCAGCTGCAGCACGTCGGCGTCGTGGACCTGACGGGTATCGGCCGGGTCCATCAGATCTTCGTAGTCGAGCAGGCCGCTGGTGTGGCTGAGCAGCTGCCGCAGGGTCATCGTATCGGCCACGGCCGGCAGGCTGGGCAGCCACTTCTTCAGTGGATCATCGATGCCGAGCTTGCCGTCTTCGGCCAGCAGCAGGATTGCCGCGGCGGTGAACTGCTTGCTGACCGAGGCCAGCCGGAAATTACTAGCCGGCGTGACCGCGGTGCCGTCTTCCAGTACTGCCAGCCCGTAGCTGCGGCGGAACGCGGGCTGGCCGTCTTTCAATACCAGCACCGAAGCGCCGGGCACCTGGCCGTCGTAGCGCTGCATCAAGCCATCGATACCCGGATCAGGTGGAGCCAAGGGGGCAGCACATGCCAAGCTGGAGCACGCGAACAGGCAGAGCAGGGCAAGTCGGGGTTTCCAGCGCGGCATGGTGGCTCCTTGGCAGGTGATCAGGCTTTCTTGCTGGCGATCCAACGGTCAATCTTGGCTTCAAGGATGTCCAGCGGCATGGAACCGTCCTTGAGAATCTCATGATGGAATTCACGCGGGTCAAAGCGATCGCCAAGTGCGGCTTTGGCCTTGTCGCGCAACAGTCGAATTTTGATCTCGCCCACGCGGTAGGCCAGGGTCTGGCCGGGCAAGGCCATGAAGCGCTCGACCTCGGAGGCGGCGTCGGCGGCGGGAATATCGGCATTCTTGACCATGTACTCAGTGGCCTGCTGACGGCTCCAGCCAGCAGCATTGAGACCGGTGTCGGCGACCAGACGCACGGTGCGCAGCAAGGTGGTCTGCAGATAGCCGAGCTGGTCGTAGGGGTCGTTGTACAGGCCAAGCTCCTGGCCCAGTGATTCGGCGTACAGGCCCCAGCCTTCGACATAGGCGACGTCGCCACCGAGACGGCGGAAGCGCGGCAATGCGGTCAGTTCCTGCTGCGCACCCAACTGGTAGTGATGGCCGGGAATGGCTTCGTGCAGGTATTGCATGGTCACTGCCCAGCGCTTGCGAGAGGGCAGGTCGCTGGTGTTGACGTAGAGCACGCCCGGCTGCTGGCCGTCGGCGCTGCCGGGCTGGTAGCTGGCGGCACTGGAGGTGGCGGCGCGCTCGGCCTCGACAGCCTTGATTTCCAAGCTGGCCTTGGGCCGCTCGTTGAACAGCGCTGGCACGGCGGCATTTACCCGGACGCCGGTCTCGGCATAGCGTGCCAGCAAGGCATTGGCGTCGCGGAACACGAACTGGCGGTCGTTGCGCATCGCGTTGAAGGCTTTCTGCTGTGAGCCGCGGATCTTGGCCTGCTTCATCACCGCATCGATGCGCGCCTGCAGGCCCTTGACCTCCTGCTCGCCCAGCGCGTGGATCTCCGCCGGTGTGCGGGCCGGCGAGGTGCTGCTGGCAACATTGTGTGCATACCAGGCGCTGCCATTGGGCAGGGCGGCCATGCCATCGGTGCTGCGGGCGACAGCCATGTATTCGGTGGCGATGAAACCGCGCAGCGAACGATAGGCCGGCATGATCCGGTTCTCGATCATGCGCTTGTATTCGGCAGTGAGCCTGGCCTTGTCCTCGGCGGAGAACTCCGCCGGCATATTGCGGATCGGGCCCCAGAACAGGCTTTCTTCGGCTGTGGGTTTGATCACCGCATCGAGCTGAGGCAGTACTTTCTCCATCAATGCGCGGGGCTGCACAACGCCGGCGGCCTTGCCTTCGCGCATGTTGGCGATAGCCTGGTCGAACAGTGGCGGAATGCCCAGCGAGCGCTTGGACCAGTTCTCGTAATCCTTGACCGTGCGGAACGGCTGCGCGCCAGCGCCCGAGCCCAGCACCGCGATGATGCTGGACAGGTTGTAGTACTGGTTGATCGGCAGCATCCAGGTCGGGTACTGCTCGCCGGCCAGCGAGACCTGCGCATCGCGCACGAAGATTTCATAACTCAACAGGTCCTGGCCCTGCAGGCCGGTGGCACCGACGGCCTGGACCTTGCCCAGCCATTCGACCATGAAGTCATGCGATTGCTGGCGTGAAGCCGCGGACAGGAAGTTGGGCAGCTGGTCGTTGTAGCGCGGGTCGCCTTGGAAGGTGGCCTGCAGCGGGCTCAGCCGCATCGAGGCGTCCCAGTACTCGTCATAGATACGGTTGAGCTTGGCGGCGTTGTCCTGCTTGATCGGCAGCGGCACTGCGGCCGGGCGGCGCGGGGCCGGGCGCGGCGTGGCGCGGGGTTTGGCGGCGCGGCTCTGCGGCGCTGACTGGCGCTGGCTTTTCTTCTTCGCCGCATCGGCAGGGGCCGCAACGGACAGCGTCATGATCGAGGCAATAGCAAGCGCTAGCAGGCGCAACGGGCTGTAAGGCATCAGGTGTTCCGCAAATACATCGACCCGGGAGCTTGCCCGATATCAGCGGTGACGACCAGCCGTGGCGCGGATGAACACGCGCCGGTGATACAGCTCTGGTTATGCCCAATGCCCAGCGGTGATTACCGCTGGGCTTGGGATCAGGCTTACCGGTCGACGGAGCGGGTGAATGGCACGCTGTCCGGGGCGACCGCGCCGCCGGAAATGATGAAGCTCATGGCCTGGTCCACGGTCCAGTCGGTGGGGGTAAGCATCTCCACCGGGACGATTTCCAGGTAGCCGGAGGTCGGGTTGGGGGTGGTGGGCACGTACACGGCAGCCAGTTCGCGGCCGGTACCCTGTTCCTTGAGGACCCGGGTAACCAGTCCGATGGACTTCATGTCACGGTGCGGGAAGTCGATCAGCACCACCCGCTGGGTGCTGCCGGGCTTGGTCTGCAGGATGTCCAGCAGCTTCTTGGCGCTGTCATAGATGATGCTGGCCAGCGGAATACGGCGGATAACCGCACCAAACCAGCGCAGCAGCTGCTGGCCGATGACCCGGCGGCTGAGGATGCCGACCAGCAGGATGACCAGCAGGGTCGCCAGCAGGGCGGTGATGTCCTGCATCCACTCGACCTTGATCCAGCCCAGATAATCCGGGAACGAGGCGGCAATACGCTCGGAAAGCGGCACGATCAGCGGGCTGCTGATGCCCGAGAGCAGGACGAACACGAATTTGACGACCACCCAGGTCAACCAGATCGGCAGCAGGGTCAGCAGGCCGGTGAGGAAAAGACGTTGCAGGGAGGGGCGGGGGGCGGGGGAGACGGCTTCGGGCGACATCCGCGAATTGTAGCGGGATGCCGCAGCCGGTTAACCTCCTGACGTTCAGGGACGAGTGCGTAGGGGAGGAACACTGTGTTGAAAGGACTGCGTTGGGTGCTGGGGGGAATGCTGCTGGTAATCATCGTGGTTGTTGCGGCGTGGAGTGTTTCGCGATTGATGCCGGTACCCAAGGCGGAGCGCGACGCGCTGGCGCTGATGCAGCAACCCATTCATTTTGTCGGGCGCAATGCCTTCGAGGCTCTCTGGCTGCTCGATTTCGACGATGTTCCGGCGGCAGAGCGGCCGGGCTTGATCGAAGAAGACCGCCTGCGCGTCGCAGCCTTGGCCAAGCAGCCACTGGCCGATGACCAGGTGCAGCTTACGACGCTCCGTGCAGCGCAGGAGCGCTATGCCAGCCCGCCGCCGCTGCAGCCACCATGCCGTTGGACCAGCGACGACTGCGTTGCCCAGTTGCGTGCGAACCCTGCCTCGGCCGAAGCAGCGCTGCTCGGCCAACAGGCTTTGCTGACGCGGATAGCGGCATTGTCGGCTTACGACCACTACCAGAATCCATTCGTGCCTGATGCGCGGGCCCCGATGCCGAACTGGGCATTGCTGCAGCGCTCGCTGACCGCACACGCCTTGGCACATGTGCAGGGGCGCAGCGCCGACGCGCTGACAGGCCTGTGCAACGACACCCGCACGGCGAAGATGCTGATGACGCATGGCGATGGGCTGATGCCGGCGGTTATGGGGGCATCCATGGTCCGCGGCAATGTGGGTGTGCTGGCGCAGGTGCTGGCCGAACTGCCTGCTGACCATCCGCTGCCTGCCTCCTGCGATGGCGTTTTCACCACTCCGCCAGCCGCTGCACTGAGCCTGTGTCCGGCCATGCGCGGAGAGTTCCGTTTTGTCACCGAAGGGCTGTCGCGGGTGGAGCAACCGCTGGCCGTGCTTGTCTGGGACCGTGACAAAAGCAAGGCCCGCACCGCGCTGGCGATGCAGGGAGCTTGTACCGATGCGGCCGCGCAGGCGCTTGTTGCAGATCGAGCCTTGTTTATCGAGCCGCCGGTGCCGTCGTCGTGGCGGTTTGAATGCCTTGCCAATATGGTTGGCTGCGTCCTGGGTGACATCGCAGCGCCCGCTTACCGGACTTATGCGCTGCGCCTGCAGGATGCAGGGGCGGGTCTGCGCCTGGCCGAAGCACTGCTATGGCTACGCACCCATCCACACGCTGATGCCGCCGAAGCGCTGGCGGCGATGCCGGCGCCCTTGCGTGAGGGTGAACGGCCGCTGCGCTTGAGCGATGATGGCCTGCACCTGCAGGTCGCACTGTATGCCAAGGCCGGCAGCGAAGGAGTGTTGCGCGTGCCGCTGCCGGCAACTCGTGTCACGCGGTGAGTCAGACCTGGCTGCGAGCTTCCGGCTTGAGTCGCACGTAGACCTGCTTGCGCACCCGCGCCACCACTTCGCCTTGCGCGTCGAGCACGTCGTTCTCGAACCAGTGCAGGTACTTGTCGCCGTTGGCGGTGGCGGTCTTGACCTCATCCAGGGTGGCGTCGTCCAGGCGGAATTCGGTCCATACCACGCCGCGGCCGGGCTTCAGGAACTCGATGGTGCCGGCCTTGTCCCAGACGAAGTAGCGGCTGCCCATGTTCTGTAGCAGGCACAGCATCCAGAACGGGTCGGTCATTGCGAACAGGCTGCCGCCGAAATGGGTGCGCACGTAGTTCACATTCCACGGCCGCTGCCGCAGCTCCACCCGCACGTAGCGGTAGTCGTTGCTGATGGTGGTGACGTGGATGCCGGCAAACAAGAACGGCGGCCACAGATTGATGCCACGACGGAACAGGCTGGCTTTCATTGCGGATGCAGACGAACAGGGGAGTCGGAGTCTAGCATTCGCAGGCGTATGGAAGGGTTCAGTGCGGCCAGGGCGGGGCGATGCGGTAGCCATCGCGGCCGGCCTGCTTGGCCTGGTACAAGGCCGCGTCGGCGGCTTCGAACAGGCGCGCCGGGCCGTCGTCAGGGCCGGGCAGCACGCTGCACACGCCGATGGTGACGGTGGTTCGGATCTTGCTGTGCTGCGCCTTGTCGACCGGGATGCTGAGCTGGCGTACGCGGCTGATCAAGCTCTGCACCAACTGCTCGGCGCCGGCCGGCGGGGTGTCGGGCAGGATCAGGGCGAATTCGTCACCACCGAAGCGCGCGGCAAGGTCGCGCGGACGCCGTGCCATATCCTCGATGGTGCGGCCCAGGTAACGCAGCAGGCGATCGCCGACGTAATGCCCGTGGCTGTCGTTGCAGCTCTTGAAGTGATCCACATCGATCAGCAGCAGGGTCAAGGGGCGGCCGCCACGGCGGGCGGCATCGGTTTCCCGCCGCAGCGTCTCTTCAAAGCGCATGCGGTTGGCCAAGCCGGTAAGCGGGTCACGGTTGGCTTGGCGGCGCCAGTAGCGCATCTGCCAAAGCGTCCAGAACAACAGCATGCCGATGAAGCCAGCGGTCGCCGCAACTGGTGCGAACCACAGATTGGCGCCATGTAGCAGAGCCAGACTCAGCAATATGGGAGCGGGGATGGCCAATGCGCCCAGCAGCCAGCGCTGGCGGATGGCGGAGGTGATGCCAAGCGCGCCCAGTGCCACCAGCGCCATCGTGATTGCAGTCTGCAGCAGCGGTGGCAGCGGACGGATGGCGTTGCCGGCCAGCAACATCGATGCGACGTTGGCTTGATACTCGCTGCCGCTCATCCAGTTGTCGCGCGAAGTCGGGGTGAGCAGGCGCGGTGCAATGCCGCTGGCGGTCATGCCGACAATGACCAGACGGTCCTTCAGCAGATCGTTGGGTATCCGGCCCTCAAGCACGTCGATATAGGACATCTGCGGAAAGCTGCCGGGAGGCCCGGCATAGCGCAGTCGCACATAATGATCGCGATGCCATTGGTAGGGAGAGCGGGTCCGTGGCGCAGGATCGACCATGCCCGGTAGTGGCTCGTTGATCCCGGCCAACGCGGCACCGAGTGCAGGCCAATGTGGCGAGCCGATGCCTGCCTTGAGATAGACGCCGCGTGCAACGCCGTCACCGTCCACTTCGATATCGGTGTGTGCGAGCGCTGCTGCCGCTTTGGCAATGACGGGCACTGGCAGCAGTTCTTCGGGCACCGCTTCGTCACTGGCTGGTGCGGCCAGTACCGGCAGCACGACCCGACCATTGCGGCGGATCGCTGCGGCCAAGGCGTTGTCCTGGCTGGCGTCCTTGCGATCGGCGTCGGGCAGCATCAGGTCCAGCGCGACACGCTCCGCGCCCGCTTGATGCAGGCGATCCAGCAACCGCGCATGGACGCTTCGCGGCCACGGCCATTGGCCCAGTTGCTGCAGGCTGCGGTCATCGATGGCGATGATCGCCAAACGCGGGTCAGGCTGGTACTCCCAGTCGCCCACCAACAGGTCGTAGCTGGCGACATCCTGCTGCCAGAACAACCGGGCATGGCTGAGCCAACCGACCACCAGCGCGCAGCCAAGTACAAACAACAGCCGGACCTGCCAGCGCGGTCGTAGTGGTCTCATAAGGCGAGCAGCAGCAAGGCGCCTGCGCCGACGCCATAGCAGAGACGGCAGCGCAGCTGAATCTGCTGCGGCGTGGAGAACGTGCTGGCATAGCCATCGTCTTCGATGCTCTGCACGCGGACGTGCAGGGTTCCGCCGCGCCAGGGCTGCTTGAATGCGATCTCGGGAATGTCCACTTGTTCATCCAGCAGCAGTCGGGAGAAGTCTGCCTTGCGCGAGATCTGCACGCGATAGTGCTGGGCGGCGCTGTCTGCCGGCCAGCGCAGGGTCAGCAGACCCTTTTGGTCTCTTGCCGAGTCCAGAGGCATCGCAACGGGCGCATCACTGAGCTGCAATGGCAATGCCTGACCGTAGCGACCGGGGTTGTTGTCGCCATCAACCGAGGCCAGTCGCCAGAAATAGTCGCCAGCCGGCAGTGGACTGCGGATGCGCAACTGCTGGTTGCTTGCCTGTTGTTCGACCAAGGGGTGCAGGAAGTCGGAGCTGTCGGCGATCTGCAGCACGCTGCCAGTGGCGCCAGCAACCTTGGCCCATTGGAAGCGTGGCTGCAGCTGATGCACGGTCTGCCCATGCAGCGGCGCCAGCGTCAAGGGGGCGGGCAGGCCCTCCGGTACAAAGAAATCATGTTCGGCATCCAGGCCTTCGATGCCATCGGTGTCGATGGCACGTACCAGCAGGCGCAGCTGGCCTGGCGGCAAGCTGTCGATGCGGATCTGTGTTTCTGCCAGCTCGCGGGCGAACAATACGACGTCCGGCGTTGCCGCCAGCACCACCTCTACACGGTAACGTCTGGCAGCATCCAGCGGCTGCCAGGCAGCCAGCAACGGCAGTGGTTGCAGTCGCAAGTGTGATTCAAGCAGCTGGGGGGGCGGCAGCAGTGGCTGCGGCTGTGCCGGCGCGCTGCCCGCGGCGCGGATCAGGGTTGCGTGGCCGCCACCAATCACCCGCTGGCCGGCGCGATTGCCAACCTGCACACGCCCCTCGACGACTTCGGTGGCTGCCGGGCTGTCCTCGTCACCGGCGTTAACCCGGAACAAGGTGCCGCGCACGCTGCTGGTCGCGGTGGGGGCGGTGATGATGTAGCGCGATGCCGGGCCGCGCGCTGGCGTCACCTGATTGCTGCTGCGCCCGCGCTGCAGCCGCATGCGTGTGTCCACCATGCCAGTGGCGCCGTAGCTGCTGAGCTGGTCAAGCTGCAACAGCGAGTTCTCGCGCAGTTGCAGGCGTGAATTGTCGGCAAAGCTGAGGGTGACGCTGGCATCGTCACCGGTCTGCAGCTGGCTGCCGATCGGCAGCAGCATATTGGCCTGCAAGGCGCGCGTGCCGTTGACCGAATCGCTCACCTGGGCCTGCCCGCGTAGTGCGACCACCCGTGCCGGTGCTGGTTGCACACGCAGCCAGGCGATAGGGAAACGCAGTGTCTGACCGGGTGGGAGCCGGTATGGATCGGCGATCTTGTTATGTTCCTGCAACTGCTGCCAAGGCACGTCGGCTTGCAGGTAGCGTGCGCTCAGATCCCACAAGGTGTCGCCGGGGCGTGCGCGGTAGGTCCAGTCCTGGGCACTGGCCAGCGTTGCCCAGCACAGCAGCAACGCAGCTACCAGCAGCTGCAACAGAGATGGGCGAACGTCGATGTTTCTCACGGCCACTTTGGCTCCAAAAACGCGTGTCCGTTACGCTGACATCGTGCTGCTTGCAACTTCATCGTCATTCGATCCAAGGCGCCGTGGCGAGGGCCACGGCAGGATCATCCATGATGTGCTGTCAATTTTCGTGCAATTGACACGAAAATTGAACTGTCTGGCATCAAGTTAAAACAGTAGCGAAGACATCTTCCGGCGGTAGCGCCCCACCAGGTCTTCGTCTTCGATCACCCGGAAGGCATCGATCAATGCTTTTTTCGGCAGGCTGTCGCGGAAGCTGCGATCGATGCGCAGCATCTCGATGAACTGCTCCAGCGCGGCTTCATCTTCGCCGGCCAGTAGATGCTGGATGCCCAGCAGGTAACGCGCTTCCAGGTCATTGCCGTCGGCCTGCAGGCGTGCTGCCAGTACATCGCTGGCCGGGGCGTCCTGCAAGGCGGCGGCAAAGTCCAGACGCGCGCGCGCGCGGATGGCGCGGTCGTCGGTGGCAAGGTTGGCCGGCAGGCCGTCCAACAGCTCACCGGCCTGGCTGGTTGCACCGGTCTTGAGCAGAGCCAGGGCCAGATCGAGCTTCAGCTCGGCCTTGTCTGGCTCCGCGGTGATGGCCTCGCGCAATGCAGCGACTTCGGCCTGCGGGTCCAGCGGCAGGGCCTGGATTTCTTCTTCGGCGGTAGCAGCCGGCTCAGCCGGCATGACACCGTGCTGGGTCAGGAACTCACGCAACTGGCCCTCTGGCATCGCGCCGGGGAATCCATCGACGATCTGCCCGTCCTTGATCAGGAAGACGGTGGGTACCGAGCGGATCTGGAAGGCGGCAGCGACCTGTTGTTCCTTGTCGACATCGACCTTGGCCAGCTCGAACGCGCCGTTGTACTCGCCGGCGAGCTTTTCCAGCAGCGGCCCCAGGCTCTTGCACGGCCCGCACCAGGTGGCCCAGAAATCGACCAACACCGGAGTCTGCATGGATTTCTGCAGGACTTCGGCCTCGAAGGTCTCGGTGGTGGCCTCGAATACGTGGGGAAGATCGCTCATGGCTGGCTACGTTGCTGTCAGGAATGTCCTTTATGGCGACGGCGGGGCGGGTTCTCAACCTCTGTGGGGCTGGCGCGGCAAATAACAGGCGAGGCAGGCTGCGGGGCGGTAGCCATGGGCTTTACCGATGGTGCCGTAGTGCCGAGCCATGCTCGGCAAAGGCTTTACCGGCAGTGCGGGTAGTGCCGAGCCATGCTCGGCAGGGGCTCTACCGGGCAGGCCCTTGCCGCGCACGGATCGGCACCATGCTCTGCCCCCTCCCTTTCGCGCAGCGAAGGGGGAGGGTTGGGGAGGGGTATGTTCTTCGCGGGCTGATGCCGTGGTGGCATCGTGGCTTTTGGCCCGAGGTTACCCTGCGCTGCTCCAGCAGGCGGTCCGGGGCTGATGCGTTGCTGGGCAGGCCCTTGCCGAGCATGGCTCGGCACTACAAAAAACGCCGCCTTCCCCGAGGAAAGGCGGCGTTCGCGTTTTTTCCGTGACGCTTGGGCGTCAGGGATGGCTGGCCGGTTCCTGGGTGGTGTGGATCACCGGGGTGGCGGCGGTCGCCGGGGCGACGCTGGGAGTGGCTGGCAGGGTCAACTCGGGATTGACCTGCTGCGCCTGCAAGGCCTTGATCTGCTGGTTCAAGGCTTCCAGCTGGGTGTTGGTGGCGCGCAGGTCCGAGCTCAGTGCCACGGCTTGCTGCTTGCGCTCCTGCAGGGCGTTGCTGACCTGCAGCGACTGCTGGCGTTGCTGTTCCGCTTCCTGCTGCAGGCCGCGCAGGCGGCGCTCGTTCATTGCTACCAGCTTCTCGCTATAGCCCTTGCCGGCCTGCAGGCGGATGGTGTCCAGATAGACCTGGGCCAACTGCTTGGTCTGCTCGGCGAAGGTGAGGTAGAGCGATTCGGCGCTCTCCACCGAATCAGTGCGGATCACCCGCCAGAACTCCTTCTCGTGGAACAGCGCCACGTAGTAGTTCAGCGAATCAGCGTGGAACAGCAGGCTGGCGCCATAGTTGCCGTTGTAGGTGGTGCGCAGCTCGGTGAGCTCGTGGTTGCCCATCAGCCGTTGCAGTTCGGCCACGGTATTGCCCACGGCGCTGTCTTCGCTGTTGGCGGGGGCGGCCGGTACCTCGGCTTCACCGCGTTGCCAACGGCCGGCCATCGCGGCAGGTGCCGTCAACAGGCCAACAACCAGGAAGAGTGCACAGCCAAACCGGCTCGGAAGCATTTCGATCCTTCTCATAAGTCCTCGTAATTCCCCCGAATTGCGATGGCCGTCGCATTTCATGAATGCGCCTTGTTCGTAACCGAGCATAGCACGCGATCTGGCGCTGGAAAGCATTGCGGTGTGGGCGTCTGCACTGTTTGGGGTGGCCCTCATTCGACCAGCTGGCTGCGGCCGCATTGGATCGACTGCATATGCACGTCGGTGCGGCCCAGCTGCAGGCCCAGCACGTCCGACAGCAGCTTTGAGAGCAGGTTGCCGACGCCATTGAGCAAGGGCCGCAGGGTATTGTCGATGACCGGTTTGAGCAGCAGGCACAGCACGCTGCCACAGTTGCCGCTGCCAGTGACCGGGTTGTAGCCGCCGTTGCCGCTGAGGCCACCGGGCTTGGTCTGCAGGTACTTGGCCAGCGAGTTGCTGACGCAGTCGTTGAAAGCAAGACCGGCGATCAGGCCTTGGCAGGAGGTCAGGCCGAGCACGTCGAGCAGGCCGCCGAGCACGCTGGGCTTGCTGATCGTGGTTTCGTAGAGAAAGCCCTGCCAGACATCGCCTTGCACCTTTTTCGGCGTGCAGCCCAGAAGCCAGCTTTCGCAGGTTGGGATTTCAGTGGTCCAGCTGCCCAGTGCCGGCAGATTGGCATCGCTGTTGCCGTTGGTCAGGGCCTGAACCACGACGGCGGGCTGGTACAGGCCATTTTTCTTGGTGGCTTCCAGATACTGCACCGCCAGATCCTTGGCCGCATCGGTGCTGTTGCCTTGTGGTGCGAACAGTGACTGCACGGTGCCGAGCAATGCGTCGACCAGATCCGAGACCAGCGTGCCTACCTTCAGATCATTGGGTTTGACGGTGCCGGTCTGGCCCGCGCTCAAGGTGAGTTGATCACGTTGTGACAGTGCTTCAAGAGAGATTTTCTTGTTGAGTACATCGCGGCCGAGCAGGCTGACCAGGGTTTCGTTACCCAGCCCCGTGCGGCATAGCTCGCGGGTCGAGTCCCATGGCGTTGTGGCCTTGCCGATGCAGACATTGGCGATGGCGCTGGTGACGTCGACAGTGGCGGTAGCAGGTTGGGTAGAACAGTCGATGGCGGTGAGTTGCCCGAAGCCGTCGATTACATCGATGTAGGTGGGCAGCTTGATGCGCGTGCCCAACCAGTTCAGTACCGTGCCGAGCGCGGGAATCCGTTGCGAGTCGATATCCAGGAACAGGCGCACCTGGCTGTTGTAGGCGGTGGTGCCGACCGGGCCGATGCCGATCGAGGCGGGTTCGACAATGCTTGCTTTGGCTTTTAGCAGGCCGAGCACGTCCAGCTGCGGTATCTCGACGGCGTGCTTGGAATTGGCGATGGAGATGCTGGTGCCGAGGAGATCGAGAGCGTTGAGGTCTACATCCAGTGCGCCGTTGGCCGCTTCGCTGCCGCCGGCAATCTTGGCGAACAAGCCCCCGCTGCTGGTAGTGGAGCCCAGCTGCACCAATGCGTTGCTGATGCCGGCGCCAAGCAGCTTCTGCTGCAGCAGGCGCAGGTCAACCCCAGCCAGCCCCTGTTGGCTGGCCAGCGAGGCCATGACGTCCAGTAGTTTGCCGACGGAGACCTGATTGGCGGCAAGCAGATTGTTGAATTCGCCGACATTGATGTCGGTGGCAACGGGAATGCCCAATGCCTGCAGCAGGCCGCGGGGGGTGATCTTGAGGTTGGCCAGGCCCTGATAGCTGGCGATCTGGGTCTGGGTCAGATCGACGCCGACCAGCCGCAGTATTCCCTGCAGCGGCGCATTGCTGTTGGTGTTGAGCAGCCGCGAGCCCACGCTGAAAGCCGCTTGCGGTGCTGTGCGCTTGGCCACGGCGGTGGCGCTGATACGTGGCAGGGAGGTGAGCTGGCCCAGCAGGGGTACCGCTTGCCGCGAGGCGGTGACCTGGACGGCATTCAGGGGGCGGTTGCTGGCAACACCGACAAAGCGCGCTCCGGGCGCCAGTTCGGCACCCCAGTAGCCGCAGTTGATTGCCAGCTGGCCGGCGAATTGATTGTCGGTCAGTGCGTTGTTGCGTGCTGCCAGATTGTCTTTGTAATCGGTGGTGCACAGTTCCAGCCGCTGCGCGCCAGCCAATGCAGCCAGATCGGCGGTCTTTTGAACATCACGCTTGCTCCAATACAGGTAGCCCACCTCGACCAGACCGAGTATCACCACCAGCCCAAGCAGCAGCAACAGCATCGGCAGGCCTGCACCGCCGCGTTGGTGCGCGCTGTTGGATGGATCGCGTAGCGCGCGTGACAATGAAAGTGATGACCGCCGCGGGCTGTACATGGTGGGCCTCAGCGGCTACCGCCGCCTTGCTTGGGATTGGGGAGCGCTGCTTCGAAGTACTCGGGGATCGGGTGGTCAAAACTGTTGAGGTAACGCTGGTAGCTGCGACTTGCGGCCTCGCCAAGCATTGGCAGCGCAGTGCCGGGGCGGCTGTTGTCAGCCTGCAGCTGTAGCAGGGCGCGGGTGGTGTCACCTACCTGCGAACGTGGCAGGTCGGCGAAGGTGGTAGCCGGTACCGTCGCGGCTGTAGTCGGAGCGGCGGCTGCAGCAGTGCCGTTGCCTGGGTTTGTGCCGGTTCCGGTGCTGGTATCGGACATGCGTTCGATCAACGGTGCGTGCTGGTCGGCTGCTGATGCGCAGCTGCCGAACGTGGCCAGCAACAGTGCTGCGGTAATGGATGCCGTTCGGATCATGGCGTTACCTCCTGCGAAGGGTTCGACGAGGGGCTGAAACGATCAAGCATCGAGCTGGGCGGGCGCGGTACATGCCTGCTGCTGGTTGCAGGCTGCTGCGCGGCCAGGGTGGTTGCATTGCGTGCTGCCGTTGCAGCGGGAACGGCAGCGGCTACTGTTTGTCGCAGGGTCTGTGCGAGTCGGTAGATTTCGTTCCTGGTCGGTGGCGGCAGGTTCGCGCGTTGCATCATGCTTTCTGCCGTCGCCGCCTGGCCGGACAGCAATGCCCACAGCGCCAGATTGGAGATGGCGCGGATATTGTCCGGCCCCAACTCGGCTGCCTTGGCCAGCGGCGCCCGTGCTTGCTCGACTTGACCAGCCTGCAATAGTGCAAACCCAAGATCGCCGAGGTAGGCGACATTGAGTGGGTCGGCACGCACCGCGTTATCGAGCGCAAGCTGCGCGCCGGAGTGATCACGTGTGCTGGCCGCGATCAGCCCAAGTCCATGCCAGGCCGGCGCGGCCTGGCCGCCCTTGGTCAAACTCCGGTAGATGCTGGCTGCGGTTTGGTCATCTCCGGTTTCGCGCAATGCATTGGCTTGCAGGATGCGCAGTTCCGGGCTGTCGCCGAAGCGTTGTCGGAAGGCATCGATGTGTGCCAATGAAGCGTAATAGGCGCCTTGCTGCTGCATCTGTTTGAGCAGGCCAAGATACATCCCGCGGTCGTCCTGCGCGGCTTCCACCAGCGCTGGTTCAACCGGCGGCTGCTTGTAGGCGGCACGGTTGCCGCCACAGGCGGTGAGCAGGGTAGGGGTCAGTACGATCAGTAGTAGTGCTTTGATCTTCATGATGTCGGCTTTCATTACATCCCCTTGATCGCGGCGGCCAGCGAGATGATGGCCGGCCCGGCCAGTACCAGCATCAATGCCGGCAGCAAAGTGATCATCATCACCACGGTCATCTTGACCGAGAGCTTGCCAACCTTCTCTTTCATCCTCATGCGGCGCTGCTCGCGCAGGCGCATGCCGAACTGTTTGAGTGGCTCCTGCACTGCACCGCCGTGTTGGTGCACCTGCAATATCATCTGGATAAGGCTGCGCAGGTCGTCGTTGTCAAAGGAATCAGACAGGCGTCGCAGTGATTGCGCGCGACTGCGACCGCGGCTATAGCTGGCATTGGCGAGTTGCAGCTCACGGCCCAGCACGGGAATGGCGATGTGCAGTTTTTCGCCAACCATCTGCAGGCTCTGGTCGATGCTGAAGCCAACACCTTGCAGCAGGCGTAGCAGGTCGATCAGCAAAGGCAGTTCTTCATCCACTTTTCTGCGTAGGCGCCCAGCCCAGCTGCGCAGCAGCAGCTTCGGCAGCAGAATGCCCAGCGCAAAGCCAACCAGCACGATGATAACCATGTCGCCGCCGTGCGGTCGCAGCACCAGTACGGCAAGGAACGGCATCAGCAAGGCCAGCAGCAATCGTGCGGCCAGAAATGCGGCGGTGCCGGTATTGTGGTTCCAGCCCACTTGTTCCAGCAGCAGCTTGTCTTCAGGCGCCAGCAGTGCTTTCTGCACGCGGCTGCCATCGAAGTGTTGGCCGATGGCGGCAAGATCAGTCAGACGTTGCTGCCACCACCCGCTCTTCTGTGCGTTGTCCTGTTCCACGTGCTGGGCGGTGTCCAGGGCGCTCTGCAATGCCGCACCGGCTTGTTGGCTGCGGCGCCCGCGGTAGAGCAGGCCGGCCGCAGCCAGCACCAGGGCCAGCACGACCAGCATCATGGCGATGGCGTACAGCTGGTTCATGCGGCTCTCCGATGGAGGTGAGGGGCGATTGACGACGTCATAGCGATTTGGCCAGCCGGTACAGCAGGAAGCCGCCGCACAGCTCAAGCAGCACCGCGATCAGCAGGATCTTCTTGCCGAGTGGCTCATGGAACATGGGCTGGAAGAAGTCCGGGCTCATCAAGGCCATCGACAAGGCCGCTCCCACCGGCAGCAAGGCCAGCACCCAGGCGGACATACGGGTCTCGGAGGTGGTTGCCTGCAGCTCGCGCTGCACTTCTTCCAGATCGCGCATGAAATCGCTCATGCGCTGCAGGATCTGATCGCTGCGCCCGCCGATGCGGATGCTGGTGCCAAGAATCACCGCCAGCATTTCCAAGGGGCGCAAGCGATAGGCCTGCGCGGCGTGTTGCAGGGCGCGATCCAGGTCCATGCCTGCACGGGTATAGGTCAGTGCGTTGTCGAGGATGGGACGCAGCGGCGGATCAACATTCTGGGTGGCACTCTGGAAGGCCATCGACAAGCTGTTGCCGATGCCGGCCATGCGCACCATGTTTTCAAGGAAATCCGGCATCTGCGCGACCAGCCGCTGTTGGATCTTGTCGATGCGCCGGTATAGCCACAGCGCCACCCCCAGCAGGTACAGCGCCAGTACGAACGCGCCAAACCAGGCGCTACCAAGGCGCAGGCCAGCACCGATGGTGATGGCAATGCCGGGCAAGGCGATCAGGATCAAGGTTCGCACCGAGTCTTTCAATCCGGCACGACGCAGCAGTTCGGCCCAGCGTTTGCTCGGTGGGCGGCTGTTGCGAGCTTCATCGGCGGCGCGCTGCGGATCGGGCTGCGACAGCCGGGTGTCGGCATGGCTGGCGGCGGCGCGCTGTTGAACGCGGGTAGCCAAGCCCCACCACAGAGCCATGGCCAGGGCCACGAGCAGTACCGCAAAGCTCCCGAGCAGCAAGGGCAGCATCATGAGGGGAAGCTCCCCATGTTGGCCTCGCGCAGTTCCTGCCGGAACGGTTCGAGCTTGTGGCAGTGTGGGTGGAAGCCCAGGCCTATCCAGCGGTCGCGCTCGCGGCTGTCCTGGTCGATCCAAGCTTCGTGCTTGAACAGTTCCTGGCTGGTGATGACGTTGTCGCTGACGCCGGTGATCTCGGTGATGGAGACGATCACCCTGCGGCCACTACCCAGGCGCGAGATCTGCACGATGAAGTCGATGGCGCCGGCAATCTGCCGCCGCAGGCTGTCTTCGCTGCCCTGGAAGCCGGCAAAACCAGCCAGCATTTCCAGTCGATACAGGCAGTCGCGGGCGTTATTGGCATGCACCGTAGCCATCGAGCCGTCGTGGCCGGTATTCATCGCCTGCAGCATTTCCAGCACCTCGGCGCCACGTACTTCGCCAACCACGATGCGATCAGGGCGCATGCGCAGGCTGTTGCGGACCAGCTCGCGGATGCTGACCGCGCCGCTGCCGTCAAAGCCGCCCATGCGGGATTCCAGCCGCACCACATGCGGGTGGTTGAGGGCCAGCTCAGCGGTGTCTTCGACGGTGATGACCCGCTCGTTGTGGGGGATGAAGGTTGCCAGCGCGTTGAGCAGCGAAGTCTTGCCCGAGCTGGTGCCGCCGGAGATCAGGATGTTGCAGCGGCCGCGCACCATTGCGTTGAGCAGCGCGTACATCGGTTTGTCGAAGGCGCCGCGTCCCAGCAATTCGTCAGGAGTGAACGGGTCCTTGCGGAACTTGCGGATCGACACCATCGGCCCATCAACGGCCAAGGGCGAGATGATGGCGTTGAGACGGCCGCCATTGGGCAGGCGCGCATCGACCATTGGATTTGAGTCATCCAGGCGGCGGCCGAGCGGGGCGATGATACGGCGCAGGATACGTAACAGATGGCGGTCGTCGCCGAAGCGCTGGGTAGAACGGCGCAGCATGCCGCCGGCCGATACATGTACGTCCTTGTAGCCGTTGATCAGGATGTCCTCGATCTCCGGATCGTGCAGCAGGTCATCGAGCGGACCAAAACCAGTCAGTTCCTTCTGCAAGGCGCTGGCAACGGCTTCCATCTCGTATGCGTTGACCGGGATCTTCCATTCCTTGACGAAGGCCGCGGTCTGCGTGCGCACGAACTTTCCGATGGTTTCTGGTGACCAGGAGTCGATGTCGACGCGCTGATCTTCGACATGGTTCAACAGATATTCGTGTGCCGCCGACAGCACGGTCTGGAACTGCTCGGTCTGCTCGAACGGCACGTTCGGCACTGGTTCCACCGACAGTGCTGCTGCGGCGATGCGCGGGGACAAGGGGGTGACTTTGTCTTCCATTGTTATCTACCCAGCAAAGTAGCGAGACGAGCCAGCGGTGAGGCCGGTGCGGTGGGCGGGGGCGTTGCCAGCCGGCGCCGGTCCAGACGTTGCAGCAGGGGCTGCAATGCCTTGAGATAGGGGTCGCGGGGAGCAGCGTCGGTCAACAAGCGACCCAGTCCTGCGTTGGAGCGCAGTACCCGTGAACGATCCGGAATGGTGGCCAGCAGCGGCAGGTTGAAGCGCTGTGCGATCTGGGTGTCGGCCAGCCCGCCGTTGGCATCGAAGCGATTGACGATCAGCTGCAGGCGCTCGTCGCGCAGGCCACGGCTTTCCAGCTCGCGCATGGTCTGGTCCAGCGATACCAGCGAGCCAATCGCTTGGTCGGTAACCAACCAGACTTCGGATGCGCTCTTGAGCAAGGTGGTTGGTAGTAGCTGCACCGGCAGGCCGCCGACATCGCACAGGCTCAGCGGAAAGACGCTGCGCAGTCGGTCGAGCAGGGAGATGGGCTCATGCTTTTTCAGCAGGCTGCCGCTGGCGATGCCAAGCAGGGCCATGCCGCTGGCATGGTGTGCAAACGCGGTGGCTGCGAAGGTGCGATCCATCCGCTCGACGCTGCGCAGTGCTTCTTCATAGTTGAAGTGACTTTCCATGCCTAGGTAGAGCGCTGCATCGGCAGCGGGTTGGCCAAGGTCGATCAGCAACAACCACCCCTGCAGGCCGGCAACATCGGGCGAGACCGGGTTTTGTTCGGCCAAGCTCACGCCGAGATGGGTCGCCAAGGTGCTGGTGCCCACGCCGGGGCGCACCCCCAGCAACACGATCAGGCGGCCGTCCGGGCGCAGTTCCGGTGCGGCGGCCGCACGTACTGGGCTGGGAGCTGCGCCGACGCGCTCAAACACTTCCAGCATCTGTGCCGTGCTGTTGTCTATATCTACAAAGTCGCAGACGCCTGCGCGCATCGCCGCCAACAGGTGTGCAGCCTGTTCCGGGCCGGTGGTGCCCAATCCAATCAGTGCAGGGCAGTCGGGCAGGGCGTGCAGCTGCCGGGCGACGTCGGTGGAATAGGCTGCATTGCCACCGCAATAGTCGAGCAGGATGAATGCCGAGCCGGCAGCGGCATCGAGCAGCTGACGCGGGTTGGTTTCGCGACTATCAACCCAGCGCAGATTGGCCTGCCCCGCCAATACTGCACCCAGACGCGCCATATGGCGGTTATCCGGTGCGTATAGCAGCAGATTCAATTCGGGATGGCGCTGGGTCTGGGGCAAGGGCATCACCGGGGGCATGGGGACACTTCAGCGTGAGAAGCCAGGGAGTTGGTCGGGGCTGGCCGGGTGCAGCAGCCACGCGCCCCAGACCGGTAGTTTGGGTTGTGCTTCGCGTTGGCCGGGCAGCGGAATATCGGTGCCACGTGCCAACGGTTTGACCAGGCGCGGTGTCACCACGATCACCAGCTCTTTGTCCTCGCGCTTGTAGCTGAGGTTGCGGAAGAACGAGCCAAGAATCGGGATGTCGCCCAGCAGAGGGATCTTGTTGACGTTGGAGGACAGCTGGCTGCTGACCAACCCGCCGATGACGAAGCTCTCGCCATCGCCAAGCTCCACTGTGGTGTCGGCGCGGCGGGTAGAGATGGCGGGAATCTGGGTGCCATCCAAGGTGATACCGCGGGTGTAATCCAGGTCGCTGGCTTCCGGTGCCACCTTCAGTGCGATGCGGTCGGCCGACAACACCGTTGGTGTGACAGTCAGGCCGATGCCGAAGGGTTTGAAGGTCACCGTGGTCGTACCAAGCCCTTGCGGCTCCAGGATTGGCAGTTCGCCACCGGCAAGAAAGCTTGCGCTCTGGCCTGACAGTGCTACCAGGGTCGGCTCGGCGAGCACCCGTGCCATGCCATTGGCTTGCAGCAGATCGATATTGGCATCCCAGGCGCCAGGGATGGATTTGGCTACCAGCTTGAAAGCCGATGAAAGCGCACCACCGTCATTGCTGCCACTTGGCGAGGTGATGCCGTAGCTGAAGCCGCCGTTGATGTTCTTGAAGCTGATGCCGACCTGGCGCAGTACGCTTTTGTTGAACTCCACAACTTTGACTTCAACCTGCACCACGCCGCCGCTGGCAATGGTCGCTGCGTCGCTGATCATGCCTTTGTCACCGATTGCCGAGGCAGCAGCCTTGCGACGCGCTTCATGCTCAAGCAGTGATGGCGCACTGCCAGATAGCAGGGCTTGGCCGCCTTGTACGGTGAGTTGGTTGCCGCTGCCATCAAGCAGCCCGCCCTGTACCGCATTACGCACTTCAACCCGGATCCGGGTTGGCGCCGCCTGCTTCTGCAGCCACAGCAACAAGGTGGTGCTGCCTGCGGATTTGCCAACCAGCAAGGCCTCGCTGTTGCGACCGATGCGGGTGATGTCTGCGATGGAGGGGTCGGCGATGGCGATCCGCTCAACCCCTGCTGGCAGGTTCCAGGGGCGCTGCTCGTTGAGTTCGAGCACAACGCTGTTGCTGCCCGCCTGTGCCTGCGCGGTCTGTGTCAGCGGTGGCATGAAGCCACTCACCGCCAGTAGCGCAAAAGTGAACAACGCAGATGCAGTGATGGAAGAACGCTGGTGCAAGATGATTCCCCCGGTCATGGCGAAGACTGCTGATTGGAAGGGGTCGTGCCGCGGATGATCTCGATGCCTTGGTGGCTGGCTGGACGTGCGCTGCGGCGCCGTGGCGCGGCCGAAGCAGCAGCCGGCGCGGGCGTTGGGCGGCTGCTGCCGCCTGCCAGCGCGTTCAGGTCGATACCGGCATAGGCGCGGTTTTCTGGGCGCGCGGCGGCTTCAACAGCCGTTTCGTCCAGATTGCCGCGTAGCGCCAGCACCGCTGCCGGCGTTGTAAAGATGGATTCATCCGCCAATCCAGTGTCGCCGGGATTGCGCAGCGCAAGGAACAACTTGCCGCTATGTGCGGCCAGCAACAGGCGCCCGGCATCCTGCACCGGAACGGCCAGGATGGCGCTGCGTGCCTGTGCCGCATCCGAGCTTGTTGAACTGCCGTTACGGCCATCGCGTGATGCGATGGTTTCGGCGCGGCTGCCAGGCTCCGGAGACGAAGAACCAACTTCGTTGCTCTGTTCGTCGGCACGGTTGCTCACTTGGCCTACATCGGCGTTGCCATAGCCCAATACCTGCAGGCGAGAGAGCAGCAGTCGTGCCTGGGTATTGCTCTGGCCGCTGCCAGGGCTGGATGGGTCCTGCAGGCTCATGAATACATCGACGTAATCGCCGGGCGTGACGCGGTTGCTGACCCCGGCAAGCTCATCAACCGGCACCGCTACCGCGCGTTCGCCAGGTTTGATGCCAATGGCGATGCCTTGTAGCAATTGTTCGCTGGTGATCATCGCGCCGGCAGCGATGTTCCTTGCCGGCGTGCGTCCTTCCACTTCGCTGATGGCGGTGTAGCCGCTAGCTGGTGGCAAGGCCATTTCGGTGATGGTGAGATCGGCCGCTGTGATTGGTTGGCCGGCGGGCAGATCCTTGCTGGCGACCACCATCATCCGTTTGGATGGATTGGCCGGTAACGTCGCGCTGCTGACTTCGGCGGTCGGCGTTGCACGTCGGCCGATTCCGAAGGCCAGCACCATCAGCAGTGCTGCCACGGCCAACAGCAGGATTGCAGCTATGCGTATTGCCTTGGGCATCTTGAAGCTCCTCCCCCTTGGAGTCCGCGTTTAGCGGTCGCCTAGATCCAGTTGAACAACGGCGGTACTGCTCAATGACTTGCCCATGGTCCAGCCCATCAAGGTGCCGGTGCCCGGCATGAAGGGATGCGCGTCATGGTTGTACGAAGTAGTTACCTTGATGCACTTGACAGTGCTATCGGCAGCGCAGGCATAAGGTTGAGAGACGGCTATCGGCGCTGCACTGGCGCTGCTGCAGGCGGCCGAGGTCTTGGAGTAATTCAACAGCCATTGCATCGAACGTGCGGCGGCCTGGCAGGCGTTGCTGCGTCGTTCTGCGGTGCTTCCATAGCGTAACGATGCGCGAGCCCCCTCACCGGCGGCTAACGCCAGTGACTGCTGTGCGGCAAAAATCATCACTCCGGTGAAGGTGATGAACAACAGTGGCAGTACGCCAAACATCATCATCAAGGCGAACTCGATGGTCACCACGCCGTGCATGCGTCGCCGAGTTGGAACTATCTGCCTAGACATGACCACCTCCGCCAACCACGATGACGATCATCGCCAGCCCCAGGTACGCGGCATAAGGAATGCCGCGGCGACCGCGGCGCGCCGAGCGCAGATCCATCTGCCAATCCGCTATCAGGCTGGAACCCTGCAATGACTGCACCATCTGTTGCAGTCGAGGCGGTGTGCAATAGGCTGCTTTCGGCCAGGTGATGGTGACAAGTGCATGCGCCCCGGCAGCCAAACTGGCGATCATCCAGATCGGTAGCAGTGCATTGCTGCCCAGTAAAAAGCCGATCACCGAAAACAACTTCACATCACCTGCGCCCATCCAGCCGATGGCATAGAAGGGCAGCAATGCTGCCAGCCCGATCACACCACCGAGCAGGCAGCTGGCAAACGACGGTGGGCTGTCAATCTGCAACAACTGCATCGCCGCCACACACACAAGTACAGTCAGCAGTACCCGGTTCGATACCCGCCTGGCGACCAGGTCGCTGATGGCGACATGGGCGCCGAGCAACATTGCCGTCAGATAGGCGATGGTCATGGCGGCAGCCTTGGCTCAGGTGGTACCGGTGTCGGCACCGCCAACCAGTTCGGTGAGTTTGTCGAGGACGGTCTGGAATACGGTTCTCAGACCATCACGTGCGAAGAAAATGATCAGGCCCGCCACAACGGCGGCCAGCAGCCCGTACTCAAGGGCGGTCACACCGTCTTCTTCCCGGAAAAACCTGCGCAGCTGTGCGTTCATGATGTTCTCCCTGATGACCCGGTGTCGGTGTTGCACCGACAGAAAGCCGGGCGATGGGCATTGCTGCCCGATTGAGGTCATTGGGATACGCATGACACCGGCAAGAGTGTGCCGACGGTCGCTCAGGTTGCCGGGTAGTGCCGGCAGTTCCCTACCTTTGCTTCCGTTGTCCCCTGTCGGCATGCAGCGCATGCCCGGAAGCATCATTGCAATCGGCCTCGTCCACGGATGCGCAAATTCGGCAAGAATGAATTGTTTTTCATATATGTGATGGACTTCGCGAATAGTGAGTGGCGGAGCCAGCGTGAAGGCTTGTTTTTTTTGTCAGTATCCAAGGCGCAGGGGCTGTTGAATGCGTCTGTCATGGCGGTTCCGTAATACGAGTTTCAGGCTGTGCGGCAGGGGATTGCAGGTTTTGCTCGTTTACCTGCAACGGATGGTCGGGCTTCTGAAGCGCGTCCCTGACTCAGGGGCGCAAAGGCGTTCACATGGATGCGGTAGTCGGCGGAAACGGTTTGCGATCATTTGATCTGGCGTCGCTGAGCGGCACGCTTCGCGTGTGCCACGTTGAATTGGTGTTGCTTGATGATCAGCCACCCACGGCATCGATCACCTCGTTTGTTCACGACCAGGCCTTGTTGTGTACGTTCGAGGTCGGCGCGCGTACACGTGGCCGCTTCATGTTGCCGCTGGATTGGTGCTTATTGGGATGCCTGCAGACGGTGGACCCGGAAAGTAGCTGGTGCCATGGCGTGCCACTGGTATCGGGAAACATCGTGTCAGTAATGCCTGAGGGTGTTACCGAGTTTGCCTTGGGCGCCGGCAGTCGGATGACCTTTGTACTGGTCCCGCTCAAGCGTTTCCAGGAGCGTGCGGCAGCGCAGCGTTTAGGTGGTCTTCTGGAAGAAGCCGCCGGCGTACCAGTGTTGAGCAACCGTCCGCATATTCCGCTGCAGGCCTACTACCAGGGGTTGCACGAGCGGATACACCAAGGCGAAGTCGGCGGCGACGAGATAGATGCCATGCTCGATGCCCACGTCAAGGAAGTAGTGACCAATGGCGCGCCCGAACGCGCTGGCTGCAATCGCAGCCGACGCGCTCGCTATCTGATTTTTCGCCGCGCCGAAGACATGATGTATGCAAATCTTCGCCGTCACATCTATATGCACGAGCTGTGCGACGCCGCTGGGGTCAGTGAGCGGGCACTGCGCTATGCCTTCGAGGAACTGGTGGGGATTTCCCCGGTGCGCTATTTGTCGATGCTGCGTCTATGTGAGGCTTGCCGCAGTCTGTCCAGTGCGGATGCAGGCCGCAAGTCGGTCAAGTCAATCGCGCTGAGCTGCGGCTTGTGGGATTTGTCGCGTTTTGCCGACAGCTATCGCAAGGTATTTGGTGAGTTGCCGAGCGAGACCTTGATGCGCGGCACTTACTCGCCTGCCTGAGCTGCGTAAAGCGGCTGTGTGATGCGCATCACTTAATCGCCGCGGTTGCCGAATACGTGCATTTGCGTGCCGCTAACGGGTATCGCTTTGCCAAATTGCCCTATGGATGTGCCGGATGCGGGCAAACCATCGCGTGCGCAAGCGTTGTACTGGCCTCACGAACCAAGACCTGTCCGCGCCCGGACAGGTCGAACCGGAGGCGCCACATGAACCGCATTTACCGTTTGGTCTGGAACCGCACACTCAATGCCTTCGTCGTAGGTTCCGAACTGGCCAGCGCACAGGGGAAACGTTCGGGTCCGGCAAGGTTGTCGCCGTCGGTGTCGTGGAGCTTGGCTGGCCTGGGTAGCGCCATCGCGCTGGCCATGGCAGGGCCCGCATCCGCGACCGACGCCAAGCTTGCCGACCTGCAGGACCTGGTCGCCAAGTACAGCAACACCGACGCGCAGCAGATCGTGTCCACCGCGCTGCCGACAGTCGGCGCTGGTGCTGCGCTCAACGCCTCGGTGACGTTGCCGGCGTTGCTGCAGGTGGATGCGTCGGCGGCGGTCTCGGTCAAGCCGCGTGTTGCCACTGTGCCAGCTGCAATACGGGCACAAGTGGGTGTGCGTGCTGCGCTGCCGAAGTTACATCCGCATGGCGGGGCGACGTCACCTGCAGCAGCGCTGTCTGTCGTAACTGATGCTGCGCTCGCAGTGAAGCCGCTGGTGGCTTCGGCCAATGCTGCGGTAACTGCAACGGTCGGCCCGCTGAGCGGAACCGGTGCGGGACTGCAAGGCATCGCTGCGGTGCTGCTGCCGGGCAAGGAGGAGGGCGGAAGCCCGCTGCACGGGACCTTGCTTTCAACGGCTGGTGCGGTCAAAGAACTTACCGGCGAAGTACTGAACGGCAAGCCCGTGGCTGCTGTGGAAACGCTCACCTCACATGTGGAAACGACGCTGACTCCGCTTGGCCAGCATCTGGGCAGCGGCGTTGAAGCTGTGGTCGCTGGGTTGTTGCCTGGCCAGCAGGGTGGAAGCCCGCTGCAGGGCACGCTGGCTTCAACGGTTGGTGCGGTCAAGGAAGTGACCGGCGAAGTGGTGACCGGCAAGCCAGTGGCTGCAGTGGAAACGCTCACCTCACATGTTGGAACGACGCTGGCTCCGCTTGGCCAGCATCTGGGTAGCGGTGTTGAAGATCTGGTCGGCGAGCTGTTGCCGGGTCAACAGGGTGAAAGCCCGTTGCAGGGCACGCTGGCCTCAACGGTTGGTGCGGTCAAGGAAGTGACTGGCGAGTTGCTGACTGGCCAACCCGTGGCTGCGGTCGAAACGCTTACCTCGCATGTCGGCACGACGGTGACATCGGTTACCGGACAACTGAGCAGTGGCATTGCTGGTGTGGGTGGCGTGCTACTGCCTGGCGCAGGGCAGGGTGGCAATCCGGTGCTCGGTGCCGTCACCGGCACGGTGGGCGCAGTCGAAGACCTGACCGGCGGCTTGGTCGAGGGCACAGGTCTGGGTGGCGTTGTGAATGAGCTGGTAACTGGCACGGCGCCAGTGCTGGACGGCGTCGGCGATCTTCTTGGTGCGGTGGTTGGCGGCGTGACCGGCTCGGATACCTTGGGCACCGGCGTCACCGATACGGTTGGTTCGCTGACCGGCGGGCTGAAGGACACCACCGGTGCGCTCGCCGGCGGCGACGTCACCGGCACCGTGCAGAATCTGCTGGGGACGGTCGGCAATACCGCGACCACGTTGTTGGGCGCCACTGGCAGCACCTTGGGTGGCGTCACCGGCTCCGGTTCTGCTGTGACTGGCGTGACCGGTGCGCTGAGCGGCGTTATCGGTGGTGTGACCGGCGGGTTGTCGAACGTGATTGGCGGTCTGGCCGGAAATCCGGTGGTGCCTGCCGCTCCTCCGGCGGCGCCGGCCTCCGGGCCGTCGGGCCTGATCGTCGGTAATGGCGGCCTCGTAGGCTCGGTGAACCAGCTGGTGGATTCGCCGCTTACCTCCATCCTGGGTGGCAACGGCTATATCAACAGTGGCAGCCTGAAGGTCAACAGCACCAATGTGATGCAAACCTACTCCGAAGTATCGTTGCTGGGTTTGCCGGTGGTGAATCTGAGTCCGGTAGGTAGCCTGCTGGACGGGCTTGGTGGTTTGACCACTGGCGGCAACTCGCATTTGACGTTGATCGGAGGGGTCACCTCCGACAGCTATATCACCAACATCAACAATGGCGATCCGGGTGGGCTGCTTGGCTTGGTGTTGCCTGACGGCGCGCCCGGCTGGGCCTCGGATTGCCTCAACGTGTTGGGTGCGGTGACTGCCAAATGCTGGGCAGTGCCTGCAGCGCAGGATTACCAGGTGCTGATCGGTGATGGTGCCTTCGCCAACGGCTCCAAGGAAGTGGTGATCGGCAGCAATGCCGAGCATCGGCTGGCAACGCAGACGGCGGACCAGGTGTTCATCGATGCCGCAGGCGGCAAGACCGGTGTCCCGACTGCCGACTACGATGCGCGCCTGGGTCATTCGGTGGTGGTTGGCGACAGCGCCAAAGGCACCGCCAATGCGCAGACCCTGCTCGGTGCTGGTGCAACCTCGGACAAGGCCAACAGCGTGGCGCTCGGCTTCAAGTCCAATGCCGCACGTGGTGGTCAGGACAACTACACCGCGTTCGGTTTGACCGCTACGCAGACCTCCATCGGTGAAGTAGCCGTGGGTTCGGCGGGGCGTGAGCGCCAGATCACCCATGTCGCCGCCGGTAGCCAGGACACCGATGCGGTGAACGTCAAGCAGCTGCGTGGCGCATTGGATCAGATTGATGATCTGGGCCTGGCCGCAGTGGTCTACGACGAAGACGTCAATGGTGTCGTCAACTACGGCAAGGTAACGCTGGGCAGCGGTCAGGCGGTCAGTGGTACGGTGCTGGCAAATCTCGCGGCCGGCGCGGTTGCGGCGGGCAGCATGGAGGCGGTCAACGGTGGCCAGCTGTTTGGGCTGGGCAGCTCGATGGCGACGTACCTGGGCGGAGGCACGAGCTTCAATGGTGGTGTGCTTGGTGCACCGAACTACCAGATCAACAGCATCGGGGTGCTGGGAGCGGCTTCGCTGCAGTCGTACGCAAACATCGGCAGCGCGTTCAGCTCCATCAGCGATTCGCTGCTCAACCTGCGCAATCTGTTGCCGGGCAATGTCCCGGGCAGCAGCGATCCCTTGGCGGTTAAATACATCGCCGACGGTGCCGGTAACCCGACCAACGCGGTACGTTTGACCGGCGATGGTAGCGGTGCAGCGGTTGCCTTGGGCAACGTGGCTGCTGGCAGTGTCACCAGTGGCAGCCTGGATGCGATCAATGGTGGGCAGCTGGCGGCTACCAACGAGGCAGTGGCCTCGGCGATAGGCGGCACGATGCAATACAACAGCAGCACCGGGCAGTGGAGTGCCGCCAGCTTCACCGTCACCTCGATCAACAGCAACGGTGTCGGCAGCCAGCAAACGCTGGGCAATGTCACCGATGCTCTGGCTGCAATGGATGGCTCCATCGTCAACGTCAACAATCGCATCGACAACATCCAGAACGGCGGCGCCGGCAACCAGTACTTTGCGGTCAACTCAACCAAGGCGGCGGCCTCTGCTACCGGCCAGGACAGCGTGGCTGCAGGCCCGCAAGCCAAGGCCAGTGGCAACCAGGCAGTGGCGATCGGCAACGGCGCCAACGCTTCGGCAGCCGGCAGCGTGGCGTTGGGTGCGGGCTCGGTGGCCACGCGCGCCAACACCGTGTCGGTTGGCGCCGCGGGTGCCGAGCGTCAGGTCACCAATGTAGGCGATGGCACCGAGGCTACCGATGCGGTGAACGTGCGCCAGTTGCAGGCTTCGCAGCAGGGCACGGTGCGCTATGACCAGAACACCGACGGCAGTACCAACTACGCCAGCGTGACCATGGGGCGGCCAGGCACCAGTACCGTCATCCACAACGTGGGCACCGGTGTCGCGCCCACCGATGCAGTCAATGTCGCGCAGCTCAACAAGGGCATGGGGGAGGTCATGGACTGGTCGAAGAACTACACCGATCAACGGTTCAACAATGTCACCCGCGACATCAAGCGTATTGATGACCGGGCCTCTGCCGGTGTCGCCTCGGCGATGGCGATGGCCGGGCTGCCGCAGCCAACTGAAGCGGGCAGGCGCATGGCGTCGATGGCGGCCAGTACCTTCCACGGCGAGTCGAGCATGGCGGTGGGCGTGTCGGGTGTCACCGATGGTGGCCGCTGGATCTACAAGCTCAGTGGCTCGGCCAATACCCGTGGCGATGGCGGGGTGACCGTGGGTGCCGGTTTCCAGTGGTGAGCACTGCAAACGGCTACCTGCAAGCAGACAACCCTGGCTACGTATCGAGGACGCTATGAACAGGAAATGGACCGTACTTGTCTTGCTGGCAACGCTCACCGCCTGTGGCAAGGGCCAGGTGCGAGAGGAGTTTCCGGACCCGGCCCGCGCCTATCCCGCAGGTGGCACCTACGTGAATCTGGACAACCTGCGCCAGTACGCGCCAGGCATGAACAAGCGTCAGATCCAGGAGTTGCTGGGTACACCACAGTTCAACGAGGGTTTGTGGGGTGTGCGTGAGTGGAACTATGTATTCAATTTTCGCCGCTCGGTTGGGGCTGAGCCGATCCAATGCCAGTTCCAGGTCAGGTTCGACTCCACAGGGGTAGCCACCGGGCAGGGATGGAAGCCGGGTAGTTGCGCCGCCTTGCTGGAACCGCCACCTGCCCCTGCTGCGCCAGTGCCGCCTCCGCCGCCACCGGTGGTCGCACCATTGCGGTTGTCGGCTGACGCCTTGTTCGCCTTTGACAGCGCCAACCTGTCAGCCGCCGGTCGGGCAAAGCTGGATGAGTTCGTGCAGGAGCTCGGTGCCAGCACCGCGGCGGAGACGCTGAACATCATCGGCTACACCGATCGCATCGGCAGTGACGCCTACAACATGGAATTGTCGCAGCGGCGTGCGCAGAGTGTGCGCAGCTATCTGGTGCAGCAAGGCATTCCCGCTGGCGCCATCCATGCCGAGGGGCGCGGTAACAGCGCGCCGCTGGTGCAATGTGATGACGCTGCTGGCGCCGCACTGCTGGATTGTTTGGCGCCGAACCGGCGGGTCGAAATTGTCGTGAGTGGTGGTTGAGTCGTAGCTTTCAAGGTGGCGACCGATGTCATTGTCGCTCGCAGCCCTCACAATGGCGGCCGGTAGTCGTGGCAGCTGCGCCCCGGCCAGAGCGGGACAAGGTGTGCTGTGTTGAAGTGGAACAATGTAATGGCCTGGGCCGGTCCTCTGGCGGCGGTGGTTTTCATTGCCGCAGTGGCGGGTTTCGGCGCACAGCTGCACGGTTACGACCAGATGCTGCATCCAGTGTCCTTGCTGGGTGCGCGCGGTATCCCCGGTGGTACCGCCTTCAGTCTGCTGGGCTTCGTAGTGGTGGGCCTGCTGTCGGCGATTGCGATGCTGGACCTGATCCTGCGCATGCCGGCGAGCGCGCCGCGTCCGCTGCGGGTAGGTGGGCAGATGCTGCTGCTGGCCGCCATCGCTTTTGCCGCGATGGGCCTGTTTCCGCTGGACGTGGAGGATATTGAGAACCGCGCCAGCCAGTTCCACGCCAGCGCCTGGTTGCTGTGGCTGCTGGCATTCACTGCCGCCGCCATTGCCCTGCGTTTTGGGGCGGGCAAGGCCAGTGGCTGGCGATCTTTGTCGACACTGACCGTGGTCTGCGCGCTTTGGGCTGTCTGCAGTGCCTTCCTGTTCGAGATCGCCATGCCGGTGGCCATGGCGCAGCGTTTGGCGTTCCTGGGGTGGTTGGTATGGCTGTTGGGTGCGGCCCGGCTGGCGCCGCCGCGCAGCTGAGCGGTGCGGCACAATCAGCACGCTGGCGGGGCAGGGCACGCGCAAGCAACGCGCTTGGCGCTGGCCCGAGAATCTGCTGGTTTTTTAAAAGCTCTATATTTCAATGACCTGCGGGTTTTGCTGGGTGCTGGTCTGCGACCGGATTGGAGTGCAATGATGCACTGCGGTACCCTTTGCCGCTTTGCCGTTGCCCAGCGTTGACATGTCCAGCGTCGAACCGAATATCTACGATCCCCAGCAGGTTGAAGCCGCCGCCCAGAAATTCTGGGAGGCCGAGAAAGCATTCGAGGTGAACGAAACCTCGGACAAGCCCAAGTTCTACTGCTTGTCGATGCTTCCGTACCCGTCCGGTGCGCTGCACATGGGCCATGTGCGCAACTACACCATTGGCGACGTCATCAGCCGCTACAAGCGCATGACCGGCCATAACGTGCTGCAGCCGATGGGCTGGGATGCTTTCGGTCTTCCGGCCGAAAACGCCGCGATCAAGAACAAGACCGCGCCGGCCAAGTGGACCTACGCCAACATCGGCCACATGCGCAGCCAGCTCAAGTCGCTGGGCTATGCGATTGACTGGTCGCGCGAATTCGCTACCTGCACGCCGGATTATTACGTCCACGAGCAGCGCATGTTCACCCGCCTGATGCGCAAGGGCCTGGCCTACCGCCGCAACTCGGTGGTGAACTGGGATCCGGTCGATAACACCGTGCTGGCCAATGAACAGGTCATCGACGGCCGTGGCTGGCGTTCGGGCGCCCTGGTCGAGAAGCGCGAGATCCCGCAGTGGTTCCTGCGCATCACCGATTACGCCCAGGAACTGCTGGACGGCCTGGATGAATTGCCGGGTTGGCCGGAATCGGTCAAGACCATGCAGCGCAACTGGATCGGCCGCTCCGAAGGCCTGGAAATCCAGTTCGATGTGCGCGATGTGGATGGCGCTGCACTGGATCCGCTGCGGGTGTTCACCACCCGCCCGGACACGGTGATGGGTGTGAGCTTCGTTTCCATCGCTGGCGAACACCCGCTGGCCATGCACGCGGCAAAGAACAACCCGCAGCTGGCCGCCATGCTGGCCGAGCTGAAGCAGGGCGGTGTCTCCGAGGCTGAGCTGGAAACCCAGGAAAAGCGCGGCATGGATACCGGCCTGAAGGCCATCCATCCGGTCAGCGGCGAGCAGGTGCCGATCTGGGTCGCCAACTTCGTGCTGATGGGCTACGGCACCGGCGCAGTCATGGCCGTGCCGGGCCACGACCAGCGCGATTTCGAGTTCGCCACCAAGTACAACCTGGCCAAGAAGCAGGTCATCGCGCTGAAGTCGCCGAAGAACGACGACGAACGCAGCTACGACGACAGCCGCTGGCAGGACTGGTACGGCGACAAGAGCCGCGAAACCGAGCTGGTCAATTCGGCCGAGTTCGACGGCCTGGATTTCCAGGGCGCGTTCGAAGCATTGGCCGAGCGTTTCGAGCGCAAGGCCCAAGGCCAGCGCCGCGTCAATTACCGCCTGCGCGACTGGGGCGTGAGCCGCCAGCGTTACTGGGGTTGCCCAATCCCGGTGATCTACTGCGACAAGTGCGGCGCGGTGCCGGTGCCGGAAGACCAGCTGCCGGTGATCCTGCCGGAAGACGTGACCCTCAACGGCACCGGTTCACCGATCAAGGCCGACCTGGAATGGCGCAAGACCACCTGCCCGGACTGCGGCGGCGCGGCTGAGCGTGAAACCGATACCTTCGACACCTTCATGGAGTCGAGCTGGTACTACGCCCGCTACACCTCGCCGGGTGCCCGCGAGGCGGTGGACAAGCGTGGCAACTATTGGCTGCCGGTTGACCAGTACATCGGTGGCATCGAGCACGCCATCCTGCACCTGATGTACTTCCGTTTCTTCCACAAGCTGATGCGCGATGCGCGCATGGTGGATAGCAACGAGCCGGCGCAGAACCTGCTGTGCCAGGGCATGGTCATTGCCGAAACCTTCTACCGCCAGAACAGCGACGGTTCCAAGGATTGGTTCAACCCGGCCGATGTGGACACGGTGCGCGACGAGCGCGGCCGCATCACCGGTGCGACCCTGCGCGAAGACGGCCAGCCGGTGGTGATCGGTGGCGTCGAGAAGATGTCCAAGTCCAAGAACAACGGCGTCGATCCGCAGACCATGGTGGCCAAGTACGGCGCTGACACCGTGCGTCTGTTCTCTATGTTCGCCGCTCCGCCGGAACAGTCGCTGGAGTGGAACGAAGCCGGCGTCGACGGCATGGCGCGCTTCCTGCGCCGGCTGTGGGCGATGGTGCACAAGCACACCGCCGACGGCATTGCGCCGGCGCTGGACGTTGCTGCACTGAGCGCCGAGCAGAAGGCGATCCGCCGCAAGACCCACGAAACCATCAGCAAGGTCAGTGACGACTACGGTCGCCGCCACGCCTTCAACACCGCCATCGCTGCGGTGATGGAGCTGCTCAACACCTTGGCCAAGTTCGACGATGCCAGCGAGCAGGGCCGTGCGGTGCGCCAGGAAGCCTTGCAATCGGCGGTACTGCTGTTGAACCCGATCACCCCGCATGCCTGTCATGCGATGTGGCAGCTGCTGGGCCACGCGCAGACCCTGCTCGAAGACCAGGCGTTCCCGCAGGTCGACACGGCTGCGCTGGTCAAGGATTCGCTGACCCTGGCGGTGCAGGTCAACGGCAAGCTGCGCGGCACCATCGATGTGGCTGCCGATACCTCGCGCGAGCAGATCGAGAGCCTGGCCAAGGACGAGCCGAACACGGCCAAGTTCCTGGTCGGGTTGACGATCCGCAAGGTCATCATCGTGCCGGGCAAGATTGTCAATATCGTTGCGGCGTAAGCCGCAACGGGTATCTCAAGTGCAGTTCACGCGGCATCAGGCAGGCTTGCTGCCTGTTGCCGCTCCCGGCCGGCTCCTCCAGACTGTGTGCATGACTCGATACCTGACTGCCCTGATTCTCGCTGCCACCCTCACCGGTTGCGGCTTCCATCTGCGTAACAAGCTCGCGCTGCCTGCCGATATGCCGGCGGTGCAGGTGGTTTCAGCGGTGCGTTACAGCGAGCTGGTCAAGTTCCTCAACCGTGGCCTGCGCTCCTCTGGCGCCACCGTGGTGGAAGCCGGCGACACGCTGGTAGTCGCTGGCAAGCAGGCCGGGGTTGCCCGTCTGCAGATCCGCTCCGAGCGTTGGGGTGACCTGCCCATCGCCATCGATGGCCAAGGCCGTGCCCAGGAATACAGCCTGCGCTACGCGGTGGTGTTCTCGTTCCTGCGCCCGGACGGCAGCGTGATCGTGCCGGAGCAGGCGGTGGAATTGTCGCGCGACTATGTGTCGCCGCCGCAGGATGTCACCGGTACCACCACCGAGCGCGAAATTCTTGCCGATGAGCTGCGCCGCGAAATGTCGGCCTCGATCCTGCGCCGTATCGACAGCGTGGTTCGCGCCGATGTGGAAAAAGCCCTGCAGGCTCCCAAGCCTGCGGAGGACGCAGCGGGTGAGGTGCACTGAGTTGGCGCTTTCTGGCGCTACGCAGACGCATAGGGGCTGAACAATGGAGCTGCGACCGGAACAACTGGCCAGCCAGATAGGCTCCCAAACTCTGGCGCCGGTGTACCTGATCGCCGGCCCCGAACTTTTGCGGGTGATTGAAGCTGCTGATGCGGTGCGTGCCAAGGCGCGCGCCGATGGCATTGGCGAACGCGAAGTATTTGATGCTGATGGTCGCGATTTTGATTGGGGGCAGTTGGCTTCCAGTTTCAATGCGCCCAGCCTGTTCAGTGCGCGTCGTCTGGTCGAAGTACGCCTGCCCAACGGCAAGCCGGGCAAGGAGGGCGCCGAGGTCATCAGCGACTTCTGTGCGCGGCCGGCGCCGGATGTGGTGCTGCTGATCACTGCTGGCGAATGGAGCAAGGCGCACCAGGGCAAGTGGGCCGAGGCCGTCAACAAGGTTGGCGTGCTGTCGGTGGCTTGGGCCATCAAGCCGCATGAGTTGGCTGACTGGATCGAGCGGCGCCTGCGCAGCAAGGGTTTGCGTGCTGATCCGGCCGCCGTGCAGCGCTTGAGCGAGCGGGTCGAAGGCAATCTGCTGGCGGCCGCGCAGGAGATCGACAAGCTGGCGTTGCTGGCCGATGGCCAGCCACTGGATGTCGCCAAAATGGAGTCACTGGTAGCAGATGCCGCGCGCTACGACGTCTTCAGGCTGAGCGAGGCGGCATTCTCCGGGCAGGCACCAGCCGTGCTGCGGATGGTGGCGGGCTTGCGCGCCGAGGGCGAGGCGGTGGCCGCGCTGATGCCGATCCTGATCCGCGAATTGCTGATCACCGCCGGGTTGGCCCGGGTGCAGGCCAGTGGCGGAAACCTGGCTGCGGAAATGAAATCCAAGGGGATCTGGGAGTCGCGCCAGGCGCCGTTCAAACGCGCCCTGCAGCGCCACCCCGACCCGCGCCGCTGGGAGCGCTTTGTCGCCGAGGCCTCGCAGGTCGACCGCATGGCCAAGGGGCGGGCCGAAGGTGATCCGTGGCTTGCCCTGGAGCGTCTGCTGGTTGCGTTGGCCGAAGCTCGCGCGGTGCGCCTGCTCGTCCGTGGCGTGCGCTGAATGACTGCTGGGCTGTCGCCGGCAGACGCTGCCGCAGACAGTGGCTTGTGGCTGCTGTACGGCGGCACCTTCGATCCGGTTCACAACGGCCATCTGGCCATCGCCCGCTGCGCTGCGGCCGAGCTGCAGGTGCCGGTGCACCTGATGCCCGCCGCCGACCCGCCGCACCGTGCGCCGCCCGGCGCCAATGCCGCCCAGCGCGCGCACATGCTGGCACTGGCGGTAGCCGGCGAGGCCAACCTGCTGGTAGATACCCGTGAACTGCAACGCGCTGAGCGCAAGCCCGGTGTGCCATCGTGGACCGTGGACACCCTGCGTGACATCCGCGCCCAGATCGGCCCGCAACGACCATTGGCGATGCTGATGGGCGCTGACAGCCTGCTCGGCCTGCCGAGCTGGCATGAATGGGAGCATCTACTCGATCTGGCGCATATCGTGGTTGCTGAACGACCGGGCAGCGGTCTGGATGGCGATCTGCCAGCAGAACTGGCGCAACGCCTGCAAGGGGCGTGGGCCAGCTCGGCTGAGGCTCTGGTCACCAGCCCGGCTGGACGGGTCTGGCGGCTGCGTCAGCCGCTGCATGCCGAGTCCGCGACCGAGGTGCGGGAGGCCATCGCCAACGGCGGCCAATGGTGTGATTTGTTGCCTTCGGCGGTGGCTGGGTACATCCTTGCGCAAGGCCTGTATGGCAGTGCCGCGCGGGCGTGAATGCCGGCAGCGGCCATGTTCTCTATAATCGTCCCCCTTAATTCATCGAGTTCTGCTGCTTTGACCACCGAAGCCCAAGTCATCAAGACCCAAATGCCCAGCCCGGCGCCCTCCGTACCGGCCCTGCTGGCGTCCGTTCACTCCGCCCTTGAGGAGATCAAGGCCCGGGATGCCGTCGAGCTCGATGTGCGTGGCAAGTCCAGCGTGGCTGACTACATGGTGGTGGTCTCCGGTACCTCTACCCGCCACGTCAAGTCCATCGGTGAGGAAGTGGTGCGCTTTGCCAAGAACCTGGGCGTGATGCCGCTGGGCGTGGAAGGCGAGCGCGAAGCCGAGTGGGTGCTGGTCGACCTGGGCGACGTCATCGTCCACGTCATGCTGCCGCGCGTGCGCGAGCTGTATGCGCTTGAGCGTCTGTGGACCGTTGGCGATCAGCCGCGCTCCGCCTATGACGACGAAGGCGAAGACGAGCAGGATGCTGGCTGAGCCTGACGGCCGCAGCTTCTGTGACGGCGCCGCAGGGCGCCGTCTTTGTTTGTGCAGGTTGATAGGAGGCCGCGCATGAAAGCCAGATTGATCGCCACCGGCGAACGCGCGCCGTCGTGGGTGGCGCAGGGGTTTGCCGAGTACCAGAAGCGGCTGTCGCATTGGTTGCCGCTGGAGCTGGTCGAAATCGAACCGGGCCTGCGCGGCAAGGGTCGTGACCCCAAGCGCGCGATCGAGGACGAGGGCAAGCGGGTATTGGCCGCGCTGCCCAAGAACCCCTATGTGGTGGCCCTGGACGTGCCTGGCAGGCAGCTCAGTTCCGAGCAGTTGGCACAGCGCTTGGAACATTGGCGCACGCAGGGGCGCGATCTTGCATTCCTGATTGGTGGCCCGGAAGGGCACGCGGCGGAAGTATCCGCAGTGGCAGATGAGAAGTGGTCGATAGGCCCGCTGACCTTGCCGCATATGCTGGTTCGGCTGGTTGTTGCCGAGCAGTTGTATCGCGCAGCAGCGATGTTGGCCAATCACCCCTACCATCGCGCGTAATTAACGTATAGAATGCGCCTCCCCGCCCGAATAGCTCAGCCGGTTAGAGCACTTGACTGTTAATCAGGGGGTCGTTGGTTCGAGTCCAACTTCGGGCGCCAAGTTTTACGAAAAACCCGCATCGCGAGATGCGGGTTTTTTTTGTCTGTCGTTCAAGCCGCCCCGGCGCGGTTGACGCCGGGGCGGGGTACATCACTTGAACGTGTACTTGGCGCCCAAGGTGAAGTAACGGCCCACGGCGCCGCTGTAATGCAGCGGGTTGTAGTTGACCGCGCCGTAGGTGGCGGGGTCGAGCGGAGCGATTCGATCAAACACGTTCTGAACGGACGCACTCAGCTCGAAGGCCTCGGTGGCATTCCAGCGACCGGACAGGTCGAAGGTAGTGAAGGACGGAATTTCCTTGACCGGATCGCCGTTGGCGTAGAAGGACAGATAGTCACCGCCACGCTTGTCCTTGTTCTCCATCTTTGCGATGTAGTTGACGATGCCGCTGACCGACCAGGCCTTGTAGTTCCAGGTGGCGCCGAAGTTGCCCCGATCCTTGGGGGTACCGATGCAGTTGGTCACGTCGCAGTTGCCATGGGAGCCGGCGTAGTCACTGGTGACGCCGCCATCGGTGCGCTCGAACTTGCTGGTGTGGCTCCACTGCGCATCCAGGCGTAGGTCGCCCGCATTGCCTAGCGGGATGTCCTGACGCACGTCCAGGTCGATGCCTTGCACTTCGGACTGCGCGGCGTTCACGTAGGACGTGTTCACTGCAAGGATCGAACCCGTCCCGGCAACGCCGTTGAGCAGGTTGCTGTCGCGCAATACGTTGCCTGCAAGGATTGCCGCGGTGGTGTCGCCCTGGGCGATCTCATCGGTGCGCTTGATGCGCCACGCATCGATCGTTACCGAGGTGGTGCGGGTGGGCTGGAGGACGATGCCCAACGAATAGCTCTTGGATTCCTCCGGCTTCAAGTCCTTGTTGGGACGGGTGATGATGGCCACTGGTTGCAGGCCGCAGTCGGCTTGGGTTGCGCCGGGAGCGGGTACGCCGCCAGGGCAGCGCACGGGGTCATTGGCACGCGAGAATGCGGCCAGGCCACCGTCACCGTTTTCGGCAGGGTTGGGGGCGCGAAAACCTTCGGCGTAGGTGCCGCGCAGGGCAAACCAATCGGTCGGGTTCCATTTGAAGCCGACCTTCGGCTTCACTGCACCGTCGCCGCTTTCATACTTGTCATAGCGAACGGCTGCGTTGAGTTCCAGCTGTTCGAGCACGGGCGCCGACAGTTCCGCATAACCGGCATAGACGTTCTGGGTGCCGTCGTAGGCCGAATAGCCAAGGCCGATGATGTCACCCTGGTCGGTGTAGGTCTGCGGGGTAAGTGAGTTGCTGGTCTTGCGCCATTCTGTACCCAGTGCGAGGCCAAGTGGGCCGCCTGCAAGGTCCATGAGGGAGCGCGAGACCTTGAAGTCGAACATGTCCAGCTCGCTCTTGGCGCGGGCACTGATGGTTGGTGAGATGTAGTCGTACAGGCTTTGCGGATTGCTACCCGAACCCTGGCCGATGTTCCATACGCCGGCTGCGCAGTTGGGGTCTGCCAGCACGCAGCGCACCGCGCTGTAACGGAGGAAACCGTCGCGCTTGTTCACCAGATTGGTGCTGGAATGCAGGTAGGCAGTGTCGTAGTCCCAATCACCCCATGTGCCCTTCACGCCGGCGAGGAAGCGGAAGAACTCATTGGTGTTGTTGGTCACCCGTGGGCCCACGTCGAATGCCGAGTAGCGCACTCGTACGGCTTCGTCGTAAGGATTGTCCGGGTGGTCCGCACCAAGCATCACCGCGCCGGGGCCGCTGTTGGCATTGACCGGGCCGCCCGGGTAGCCCCAGCTGCCGGAGATGTTCGATGGTGTGTTCTGAAAGCGGGTTTCTTTCTTTGAATAGCCCATCTCCACATAGGCTTCGGAGCTGTCGTTGATGGCGAAGGTGGCGCGCGCAAACAGATTGGCGTACTTCTCCTCAGGTGCAAGGTCTCGGAACTGGGTCTGATCCCAGACGCAGCCGCCGCGCGAATCCTGCGGCGTAACACTGGATAGACCAGCGCAGCCAGGCAGGCTTTCGATGGTGCCATCTGGCGCGTAGATGCTGCCGGTGGGCGAGGAGCCTTGACCGGCAGTGCCATTGAAAGCGCCACCCAGGAACTGGCTGCCGTCGATGTCGTAACCCCATCGGCGCAGATCACCTGTGCCGATCCACTTGCGATTGCGTCGGTCGGACGTGCGGATGGCGTCGGACTTGCCCACATCGAGGCTGAAGAATGCGTTCCAGCCGTCTTCGGCAAGGCTGCCGGTACCGGCGGTCAGGGTGGCCTTGCGCTGGTCACCATCGCTGTCGCCGGATATGCCGTAGGAGCCGCGCAGGATGACGCCGGTGAAGTCGGAACGCAGGATGATGTTGACCACGCCGGCGATGGCGTCGGAGCCGTAGATGGCTGAAGCGCCATCCTTCAGCACATCAATGCGTTCCACTGCATCCAACGGGATCGTGCTCAGGTCGGTGAATACCTTCTGGCCATCATCGGCCAGGCCGTAGGTCGCCATGCGGCGGCCGTTGAGCAGTACCAGTGTCGAGCCAGCGCCCAGACCGCGCAGCGAGATGCCGGCACCGCCGCCAGCAAAACCATTGCCGAAAGTCTTGGGGATGGAGCCGGAGCCGTCGGCGGTCAGGGTCTGCAGGTACTCCGCAACATTGCCCTTGCCGGTGCGGTCGATGTCTTCGCGGGTAATGACCTGTACGGGCGAGGGGGTTTCGGTGTCGGTTCGTGGAATATTCGAGCCGGTGACGGTAACGCGGTCGAGTGTGGTGGGCTTTTCCTGCGCCATGGCGGCGGGGGCTGCGACGATTAATGCGGCAGGAATCAAGAGCATGCGGACCAGGCTCTTGTTGATTGAATCACTGAGAAGGTTGTTACGCGGGTAGGTCAGATGTTTCACAGTCTCTCTCCAGGGAACAGCGGCAAGAAGGCCGCCAACGCGCGGCCAAAGAACATCGACGGCCGCGAATCTAGGTTTTCCATGGGTGACGAGGTGGTGAAATAACCGTTAATAGGCGCAGGTGGATTCGCGGCTCTTACGGCAGCGTTTAGAAAACGCTGCCGTAAGTGGGCATCAGCCCTGTTCAGCCAAGTTTGAAGTCAACCGGGATCAGGCCATAGGCCCGTACCGGACGGCCGCCGTCGGTGGCGGGTTGGAACTTCCAGCGACGCAGCACCTGGCTGCGGGCGGCGTTGTCGAGGCTGCGGTTGCCGCTGCTGTGCTCGACGCTGACCTCCAGCGGTGAGCCATCCACATCCACCAGAACCCGCAGCGTCACCGTGCCCTGCGCGCCGGCGAGCAGGGCATCACGCGGATAGCCCGGTGCCGGCGCATTGAGGTAACGCAGTTGCGCGCCTTGCAGTGGTGTGGATGCGCCGATTGAATCGATGGACGGGCTGTTGTCGATCGTCGGTGCAACGTCCACCGGCGCGGTGACGACCGCCTCGGTGGCGAAGATCGGCATCGGTGCGTTGTCCACCGGTGCTGCCAGTGCCGGTTGCCGCGGCGGTGATGGCGTGCGGGTTACCGGGACATCCACCGGTGGTGTGGGCGGGTTGGGGACGACGGGTTTGACGTCGGGAACCTGCCAGCGTTCGCGCTCTGCTTCCCTTTGGATGGGCACCTGTGACAGCGGAATCAGTAGCAAGCCCAAGGCAAATGCGTGCAGGGCCAAAGCGGTGCTGTAGGCGAGGATGCGCGAGGGTTCTACGTGCAGGGACGGACTGCGTTGTTGCGTGCGGACCATGTTCCACCTCCATGCGTGGGCGTGTGACAGAGAACAACGCGCGATGACACGGGACGGGGTTGCTGGTTTGCGTCCCGTGGCTGCAGTGCGCCTTTTATTCAGGCGTTCGACAAGCGGGGTAGTTGTTTCTGGTCAGCTGGCGGACAGCTTGAGGGCTCGAAGGCCGGCTCTTGTGGGAGCGGTGTAAGCCGCGAAGCAGGTGCAGGGTCAGATGGCACAGCTGCCGACAGGCTCAGCAGTTCCAGCTTCGCGGCTTACGCCGCTCCCACAAAAGAACCGGCCAGCTCACCAAGGTAAGTGGAAAAAAAACGGCGCCCGAGGGCGCCGTTCCGATTGCAGCTGCCGCGTTGCTCAGCGGCCCAGTTCGAACACCACGTCCAGGTTGACCGAGACGGTGGTTTCGCCCGGCGACACAGCGGTGTCCATTTCCGCCTTGGCACTGCGGCCGGCGGACATGGCCATCATAGGCATCGGCCGGAAACCGCCCTGGCTGCCTTCGGAGATGCTGACGATGCGGCGCACACGCAGGCCCAGCGACTTGGCATAGGTTTCAGCGCGGGCTTGGGCCTTCTTCAGCGCGGCCAGGCGGGCTTCGTCATAGACCGGTTCCGGCTGGTCGATCTCGAAGCTGGGGCCGTTGATCTGGTTTGCGCCCTGTGCAGCCAGGCTGTCCAGCACCTTGCCCAGCTTGCTGATGTCGCGCACCTTCAGGCTGACGGTGTTGCTGGCCTGGTAGCCAGTGATCTTCGGCGCTTCGTTCTCGGCGTAGCGGTACTGCGGGCTGAGGTTGATGCCGCTGGTCTGGATGTCACGCTCGGCAATGCCAGCGGCCTTGATCGCGGCCATCACCTTGTCCATCTGCACGGCGTTGTCGCGCATGGCAGCGTTGCCATCGACGGCCTGGGTGACCACCCCGGCAGACAGCGTGGCCACGTCCGGCACCCGGTGGGCTTCGGCCTGGGCGGAGACGTTCAACAAGGTCGCGTCGCTGGCAACCACGGCTGGGACGGTTTGGGCATTGGCGGTCATCGAGACTCCAAGAGCGAGAGACAGGGACAGCAGCAGTGGGGCGAGAGCGGTACGACGCATGGTGATCCTCCTTGGCTGGATCGTGAAAATGAACACAGAGCGATGAACGGGTGGTGAGCCATGATGGGGTCACCGTCACTTTGCCAGCAATGCTCATCATTCAGGTTGCTGGCGCAGGTTATGCTTTCACGATGCTTTATCTCGCCTCCCGCTCTCCCCGTCGCAACGAACTGCTGTCCCGCCTTGATGTGCCCTTCCGCGCCCTTGATCTGGAGGTGCCGGAGCAGCGTGCGCCGGGTGAGGCGGCAGAGGCCTATGTGCGCCGGGTTGCGCTGGACAAGGCCCGGGCGGGGCTGGCGCTGGTCGCCGATGACCCGCAGGCCGTGGTGCTGGGCTCCGATACCGAAGTGGTGCTGGATGACCGGGTCTATGGCAAGCCGGCGGATGCCGATGATGCGGCGGCCATGCTGGCCTCGCTGGCAGGGCGTACGCATAGTGTGATCACCGTGGTGGCCCTGGCCGCGGCGGGGCGGCATGCGCTGGAGACGGTGATCTCGGAAGTGACGTTCGCGCCGATGAGCGCGGCACAGATCCAGGCCTACGTCGCCACCGGCGAGCCGATGGGCAAGGCCGGTGGCTATGCCATCCAGGGTGGGGCGGAGCGTTTCATCAGTCATTTGGCCGGCAGCTACTCCGGGGTGATGGGGCTGCCGTTGCAACAGACCGCCGCGCTGCTGGCGGCATTTGCCGCAGGCGCGGACGACGATTCCATGGACAAGGGGGAATGAAGGACGTGTCTGAAGAAATTCTGGTCAACGTCACCCCGCGCGAAACCCGCGTGGCAGTGATTGAAAACGGCATGTTGCAGGAGCTGCACATCGAGCGCGGTTGGCGCCGGGGTGTGGTCGGCAACATCTACAAGGGCAAGGTGCAGCGGGTGATGCCGGGCATGCAGGCGGCTTTCGTCGAGGTCGGCCTGGACCGCGCTGCGTTCCTGCATGCCAACGACGTGGTGCGTCCTGCGCCGGTGGCGGCCGACACCGACGAAACCGCGCCCAGCCTGCCATTGCCGTCCTCGGTGCCGATCGTAGAGTTGCTGCGCGATGGCCAGGACGTGGTGGTGCAGGTGGTCAAGGACCCGATCAGCACCAAGGGTGCACGCCTGACCACGCAGATCAGCATTCCGTCGCGTTACCTGGTGCTGCTGCCGCAGTCCAAGATGGTCGGGGTTTCGGCCCGCATCGAGGACGAGGGCGAGCGCGCCCGTCTGAAGTCGCTGGTCACCGAAATCTCAGCCCAACACGGGGGCTACGGCTACATCGTGCGCACCAATGCCGAGGGCCAGCCGGCCGAGGCCTTGGCCGAGGACATCTCCTACCTGTCGCGGGTCTGGGCGGTGGTGGAGCGGCGCGGGCGCGAAGCGCCGCCGTGCAGCATCATCTATGAAGACCTGAGCCTGCCGTTGCGTTCGGTGCGCGACCTGATCCGCAAGGACGTGGACAAGGTCAAGGTCGACTCCAAGGAAACCTTCGGCCAGCTGCAGGCCTTCGTCGCCAAGTACATGCCGGTGCTGGGCGAGAAGCTGGAGCTGTATACCGGCGACCGCCCGATCTTCGACATGTTCGGGGTCGAGGATGAGATCGTCCGCGCCTTGAACAAGCAGGTGCCGCTCAAGTCCGGTGGCTATCTGGTCATCGACCAGACCGAGGCAATGACCACCATCGATGTAAATACCGGTTCCTTCGTCGGCCAGCGCAATCTGGAAGAAACTGTATTCCGCACCAATCTGGAGGCGGCGCAGACGGTGGCGCGGCAGCTGCGGCTGCGCAATCTGGGCGGCATCATAATCATCGACTTCATCGACATGGATGACGCCGAGCATCGCCGCCAGGTGCTGCGTACGCTGGAAAAGGCACTTGCGCGCGACCACGCCAAGACCACGGTGTACGACTTCTCGCCGCTGGGTCTGGTTGAAATGACCCGCAAGCGCACGGTTGAAAGCCTGGAGCGGCAGCTGTCGGAAACCTGCCCGCAATGCAGTGGCCGTGGCAGCATCAAGACCGCCGAAACCGTGACCTACGAAATCTTCCGTGAGATCACCCGCGCCGTGCGCCAGTTCGAGGCGGCACGCTTGCTGGTGATTGCCTCGAGCAAGGTGGTCGCGCGCATCACCGACGAAGAGTCGGCAGCGGTGGCCGAGCTGGAGGAGTTCCTCGGCAAGAGCATCCGCTTCCAGGCCGATGATCAATACCTGCAGGAGCAGTTCGATGTGGTGCTGCTCTGAGCCATCTCACTTCGCTGCACGGAAGCGCGAAGTGAGCTGATGACCACGTTGTTGCGCCACCGCCTGCGCCGCTTCCGTCGCTATGCCTTGATGGCATTGGCGATCGCGTTGGTGTGCGTAGCCTTGCTGGTCGGCACCGTCAGTCAGTTGCTGCCGCTGGTGGAAGCGCATCCGGATAAGGTTGCTGCCTGGTTGAGTGAGCGTGCCGGGCAACCGGTTGCGTTCGATAGGCTGGACACCCGCTGGACCCGGCGCGGCCCCATCCTGCAGCTCGATGGTTTGCGGGTTGGGCAGGGCGAGGGTGTACGCATTGGCCAGGCCGAAGTACTGGTGGCGGTGTATTCGGGCCTGCTGCCCGGCGCGCCGCTGACCGAGCTGCGCCTGCGCGGGCTGGCGCTGACCCTGCAGCGGGCTGATGACGGCCGCTGGTCGGTGCGAGGTTTGCCCGAGTCCAAAACCGGCGGTGATCCACTGGACGCCCTGCGCAGGCTAGGCGAGCTGCAGGTGATCGGTGGCCAGCTGCAGATACAGGCACCGTCCATCGGGCTGCAGACCCGCATTCCACGTATCGATCTGCGCCTGCGTGTGGACGGTGAGCGTCTGCGGGTAGGGGCCAAGGGCTGGATCGATACCAAGGCAGCACCGGTCACCGCGGTATTGGATTTCCAGCGCCAACGCGGTGATGGCCAGGCCTGGTTCTCGGCCGATCCGGCCGAGCTGGGGGCGTGGTCCGAATTGCTGAAGTTTGCCGGGGTGCAGCTGCGCCAGGGCAAGGGCGAACTGCAGAGCTGGGTACAGCTGCAGGACAACCGCGTAGTGGCGGTCAGCGCCGAAGGCGAGCTGGACGATGTGCAGCTTGCCGGTGCGCCATTGCAGGGCGCTGCCGCGCCAAGCGTGGCCTTCAACAAGCTGCAACTACGCGCGCGTTGGAAGGCGATTGACGGTGGCTGGCGGCTGGACGCGCCCGCGCTTAGGATTGCCACCGACAGCACGACCCAATCACTGGACGGCTTGCTGCTGGCCGGTGGTAAACACTATGCGGTGCAGGGCAAGCAGCTCGATGCCGGCCCGCTGCTACAGGTGCTTGCGCTCAGTGATCGCTTGGAGCCCAGCCTGCGGAACTGGCTGCATCGTTCCAAACCGTCGTTGAAATTTGCCGATATCAGTGTTCTCGGTACTGCTGATGGCCCCTTGCGTGCCAGTGGCGAGCTGCTGGATGCCAGCTTTGCACCGGTTGCCGGCAGCCCCGGTGTCAGTGGTCTGCGCGGTCATTTTGAAGGCGACGCTCAGGCGTTTTCGCTGGGCCTGAAGCCGGATCACGTGGTGCGTTTCGATTGGCCTACCGGCTTTGGCGTGCTGCATGAGCTGCAGCTTTCTGGCGAACTGGTCGGCTGGCGCGAAGGCGCCGGCTGGCAGGTGGGTACACCGGCGCTGCGGGTGCAGGGCCAGAACTATGCCGCTGATGTGCGCGGCGGCCTGTGGTTCCAGGGCGACGGCACCCGGCCGTGGATCAACCTGGCCGCCAAGATCGACGATGTGCCGATGACCGCTGCCAAGCAGTTCTGGGTGCGCTCAAGCATGAGCGATGCGGCGATTGAGTGGCTGGATGCGGCATTGGTGGATGGCACCCTGCGCGGCGGCACCGGTCTGGCTGTCGGTGACCTGGATGACTGGCCATTCACCGGTAACAACGGTCGCTTCGAGGCGGGCGGGCATATCGATGATGGCTCGATCCGTTTCCAGCAGGATTGGCCGCTGATGCAGCACGTCAATGCCGATATCAACTTCATCGGTGGTGGTTTTGATTTGAATGGCCGCGGCGATCTGGCCGGGGTCAAGGTGGATCGTCTGCGTGCGGGTATCGCCAGCTTTGCCGACTCCAAGCTGGTGGTACAGGCCAGCACCGTTGACGAAAGCGCGCGCCTGCTGGCGATGCTGCGGCAGAGTCCGTTGCAGGCCAGCTATGGCGACACCTTGGACAATCTGAGCGTGGCCGGCCCCGCTGCAGTCAATTTCGATCTGCTGCTGCCGCTGCACCACGATGGCGGCGGGCACCTGCTCGGCGATGTCGATCTGCGTGGCGTGCGCATGGCCGATAAACGCTGGGATCTGCAGTTCGAGGGTGTGAGCGGCAAAGCCCAATACAGCAGCGATGGATTTGACGCACCGGCGTTGCAGGTGCGGCATCAGGAACGCGACGGTGTGCTGGCGCTGCGCGCCGGCAAGCCGGTCAAGGACCCCGCGCATGCCTTCGAGGCCGAGCTGAGTGCGGATCTGGATGCGGGCAAGCTGCTGGACCGTGCGCCGGAGCTGGCTTGGCTCAAACCCTATGTGCACGGCACCTCGGCATGGACGGTCGGTGTAAGCCTGCCCAAGGAACAAGCAGGTGCACGCACTGGCCCGCCCACCCTGCTGACCCTGCGTTCGGACCTGCAGGGCACCCGCCTGCAGTTGCCCGCGCCATTGAACAAGCCGGCAGCCGATGCCTTGGCAACCACCGTGCAGGCGGCCTTGCCGATGGGGGCGGGGCGGATCGATGTGTCCTTCGGCAAGCTGATGGCCTTGGCTGCGCGCAGCCAGAACGGCAAGACTGGCGTGCAGGTCACGATGGGCAGCGACACCGTCGATCACGAGCCGCCGGCCGATGGGCTGGTGGTCAACGGCCGCACCCCCTCGCTGGACGCGCTGGAGTGGATCAGCCTGGCGCGCGGCGGTGACAGCGACGGCAGCGACGGCAGCGACGGTGGCGTGGCGCTCAAGCAGGTTGATGTATTGGCTGATCAGCTGTTGATGGTGGGCGGGCGCTTCGCGCAGACCCGGCTGCAGCTGCGGCCCGGTGCCGATGCGGTTGCCGTGCAGCTTGATGGGCCGGCACTGGCGGGCAATCTGCGCGTACCTACCGCCGATGGCGGCACGGTCAGCGGGCAGCTGGCACGGGTCTATTGGCAGGCGGCGACGGCGGCAACGACCGAGTCCAGTGACACCCCGGCAGCGCCTATCAATCCGGCCAACATCCCACCGCTGGCACTGGATATCGACGACCTGCAGTTCGCCACGATCAAGCTCGGCCAGACCCGCCTGCGCACGCGCCCGACCAGTGACGGCCTGCAGGTGCAGGAGCTGGCAATCCGCGCGCCCAAGCAGGTCATCGATGTGCACGGCGAGTGGCGCGGCATGGGCGCGCAGGCCCGAACCCAGGCAACGGCACAGGTACAGAGCGAAGATCTGGGTGACCTGCTGCAGCGTCTTGGCTATGCCGGGCAGCTGCGTGGCGGCCAGGGCAAGGTGAATCTGCAGGCTGGCTGGCAAGGCGGTCCGATGGCGTTCAACATGGCCACGCTGGAAGGTGGCATGGACATGAACCTGCGCAACGGTCAGCTGCTGGAAGTGGACCCCGGCGCCGGCCGGGTGCTAGGCCTGCTCAGCGTGGCCCAGCTGCCACGGCGCCTGCTGTTTGATTTCCGCGACCTGTTCTCCAAAGGCTTGGCGTTCAACCATGTTGAAGGCGCGATGCGCTTTGGCAACGGCCAGGCCAGTACCGACAAAATCGCCATTGAGTCGTCGGCGGCGGAGATCACCATTCGCGGCCAGGCTGACCTGGTCGCGCAGCAATTCAACCAGACCATCGATGTGAACCCGCGCTCGGGCAACCTGCTCACCGTGGTGGGCGCGGTGGCCGGTGGTCCAGTGGGTGCCGCAGTGGGCGCTGCGGCCAACGCGGTGCTGGGCAAACCACTGGGCGAGATCGGCTCCAAGACCTATAAGGTGACCGGGCCATGGAAAGATCCCAAGGTCGAAGTGCTGGACCGTGACGCCGCCCGTCTGCCGCCCCCGCTGGTTACGCCCGGCGCGGCCAGCAACCCCTGAATCAGTGCAGGCTTGCAAGAGGCAGGCCTGCCCCCATCTGGATAGTCATGACCGAAAACGCTCTCTCGCTCGCCGAAACCCGCCTGCTGCTGCCCGCAGGACTGGATGCCAATCGCCTGGAACGCACCTTTGGCACCTTGCTGGGGCCGGGGATCGATTTTGGCGATCTGTACTTCCAGCATTCGCGCCGCGAGAGCTGGAGCGTGGAGGACGGCATCGTCAAGGACGGTGCGCATTCGATCGAGCAGGGCGTGGGCGTGCGTGCGATTGCCGGCGAAAAGACCGGCTTTGCGTACTCCGACGATATCCAGCCGGCAGCCCTGCTGGCCGCCGCACAATCAGCACGTGCCATCTCCCGCGAGGGTGGTGAGCAGAACGTGCGCTCGCTGGTGCGTGGCAGTGGCCGCGCGCTGTACCCGGCGCTGGACCCGGTGGACAGCATCGGCAATGAAACCAAGGTGGAGGTGCTCAAGCGCCTGGACCGCTACCTGCGTGCCGCCGACACCCGCGTGCAGCAGGTGATGGTGAGCCTGTCCGGTGGCGTCGATACGGTGTTGATCGCGCGCAGCGACGGTGTGCTGGCCGCTGACGTGCGCCCGCTGGTGCGCTTGAACGTGCAGGTCATCGTGGAGCACAACGGTCGCCGCGAATCCGGCTATGCAGGCGGTGGCGGCCGTTACAGCTATGAAGAATTGTTTGCCGGTGATCGCCCGGAAGCCTTCGCCCGCGAAGCGCTGCGTCAGGCACTGGTGAACCTGGAAGCCATTCCGGCGCCTGCTGGTGTGATGCCGGTGGTGCTCGGCCCCGGTTGGCCTGGCGTGCTGCTGCACGAAGCGGTAGGCCACGGCCTGGAAGGCGATTTCAATCGCAAGGGCACCAGCGTCTATGCCGGCCGTATCGGCGAGCGCGTGGCGTCGCCGGGCGTGACGATTGTCGATGACGGCACCCTGGAAGGCCGCCGTGGCTCGTTGAATGTTGACGATGAAGGCACCCCGACCCAGTGCACCACGCTGATCGAAGACGGCATCCTGGTCGGATACATGCAGGACACGCTCAATGCGCGTTTGATGGGCGTTGCGCCAACCGGTAATGGCCGTCGCGAGTCGTTCGCGCACATGACCATGCCGCGCATGACCAATACGTACATGCGTGCAGGCAACCACGACCCGGAGGAGATGATCCGTTCGGTGAAGAAGGGCTTGTACGCGGTCAACTTCGGCGGTGGCCAGGTCGACATCACCAGCGGCAAATACGTGTTCTCGGCGACCGAGGCTTACCTGATCGAAGACGGCAAGATCACTGCGCCGGTGAAGGGTGCGACCCTGATCGGTAACGGCCCGGAGACCATGCAGAAGGTGCGCATGATCGGCAACGATCTGGCACTGGATGAGGGTGTGGGTATCTGCGGCAAGGACGGGCAGAGCGTGCCGGTCGGTGTCGGCCAGCCGTCGTTGCTGATTGATGGGCTGACGGTGGGTGGTACGCAGGCTTGAGGGGCGGCTAAAGCTGAAGAGCCCCCTCATCCGCCCCTTCGGGGCACCTTCTCCCGCTTGCGGGAGAAGGGACAGCTGGCATTTGGGGCGGGCCCGAGATTCGCTCAGGTAGCAGTGATTCAATCCCTTCTCCCGCCTGCGGGAGAAGGTGCCCCAACGGGGCGGATGAGGGGAAGCTTTCCGCTACAGAACCAAACCCACAGCAAAGCCCCTCAATCAAGATCAATCCTGCTCGTCGTCGCCATCCACATCATCGGCATCGTCATCGCCAGCAAACTCAGCGGCCGCGCTCAATACCGGCACCAGCATCAGCTCGCGCAGTACCTGATAGATCTCGCGGTAGGCGCGCGGCGGCTTGTTCTTGGCCTTCTCGGCCAGTGCGTTGCGCACCAGCGTGCGCAGGGCTTGGCGGTCGGCTTCCGGATGTTCGTCCAGCAGTTCGCCCAGCGCTACATCGCCTTCGGCCAACAAGCGCTCACGCCAGCGTTCCATGCGGTGCATGATCGCCACTTCACGGCGAGAGGTCTCGCTGTTTGCGTCCAGCGCGTTGCGGATCGCGTCCAGCGTCTCGTCTTCCTCGCGGCGCATCTGCTTGGCCAGGAAGGCCAGCTGACGCTTGCGCGCGCCGTGCGAAGTAATGCGCTTGGTGTACTCGATGTGTTCCAGCAGACCTTCCGGGATCGGCAGGCGCGCCAGCTGGGCGGGGGTCAGCTCTACCAGGGTTTCGCCCAGCGCCAGCACTTCCAGCGCTTCGCGCCGGTTCTGGCTACGGCTTTCGCCCAAAAATTCACCGGTTTCTTGATCGCGTCCGCGCATCGCACTGCTACCTACTAAACTTCATGACAGGAAAGCCAGGCGCTCGCCGGGCTCCACGAAAAATCCACGTCACGCCGCCGCCAGTCATGCAAGACCGGGCAGATGTGAAGGGATTTGGCCACCAAGGATAAAGCATTGAAAGCCATAAGCACCGATAAGCCTGCCGCCGACGACAGCCTGCAGCGCCTGGAACGCCTCACCGGCATCTCCCAGCGCCTGCTGGAACGGGCCCGCGCCATGGGCGCCAGCCAGGCCGAGGTCAGCTGCAGCGAGGACCGCGGGCTGGATGTGAATGTGCGCCTGGGGGAGGTGGAGACGGTCGAAGCCACCCACGACCGCGGCATCGCGGTGACCGTGTACTTCGGCCAGCGCAAGGGCAGCGCCAGTACCGCCGACCTGCAGGAAGCCAGTCTGGAGGCCACCGTGGCCCAGGCCTGCGCGATTGCCCGGCATACCGAAGATGACCCGGCCTCCGGCCTGGCCGATCCGGCGTTGATGGCCACCGAGTTCCCCGATCTGGACGGCTGGCATCCGTGGGAACTCAGTGCCGAGCAGGCGCTGGACCTGGCGCTGGCCTGTGAATCGGCTGGTCGCGACAGCGACAGCCGCATCAGCAACTCCGACGGCGCCTCGGCGTCCACCGCGCAAAGCGTGTCGGTGTACGCCAACTCGCACGGCTTCATCGGCCGTGACCGCAGTAGCCACCATTCCATCGGCTGTGCGCTGATCGCGGGCCAGGGCGATGGCATGCAGCGTGACGGTTGGTATACCAGCGCGATTGCCCGCGAAGACCTGGACGATCCGGCGGCAGTAGGCTTGCGCGCGGCCGAGCGTACCGTCGCCCGGTTGCAGCCGCGATCGTTGCCGACCGGCGAGGTGCAGGTATTGTTTGCTGCGGAAATGGCGCGCTCCTTGATCGGCCATCTGCTCAGCGCGGTCTCCGGTGGCGCCTTGTATCGCCGTGCCAGCTTCCTGCTCGACAGTGTGGACACCCAGTTGTTCCCGGACTGGTTTGCCATCGATGAACTGCCGTTGCTGCGCCGCGGCCTGCGCTCCAGTTCCTACGACGGCGAAGGCGTTGCGACCCGCAACTCGGCCTTGATTACCGATGGCGTATTGCAGCGTTACATCCTGGGCAGTTACTCGGCGCGCAAGCTCGGCCTGCAGACCACGGCCAATGCCGGTGGCGTGCACAACCTCAAAGTGAAGGCCAATGCTGGTGACCGCGCATCCATGCTGTCGGGTATGGGAACGGGGCTGCTGGTGACCGAACTGATGGGGCAGGGCGTCAATGGCATCACCGGAGACTACTCGCGCGGTGCCGGTGGCTTTTGGGTGGAAAACGGGCAGATTGCCTACCCGGTGGACGGCATTACCATCGCCGGCAACCTCAAGCAGATGTTTGCCGGCATTGAAGCGGTGGGTAGCGATGTGGACAAGCGTTCGCATGTTTCCACCGGTTCGATCCTGGTGGGGAAGATGACCGTGGCAGGTAATGATTGACGGAGTCTTGCCAAACAGCGGACTATTCTTACGTGGGAGCTAATGTGCTCCCTATAGTTGTCAGCCATTACGGATAAACCCTTTACAAGGATCTTGGGGAAACAATGAGCGATTACCAGACCACTCCGCCGCCGGCACCGACCAGCGCAGGCGCTTCCGACGACAACAGCATTGCGATGCTGGTGCACCTGTCGGGCATCTTTTTCAGCTTCATCGTGCCGTTGATCGTTTGGCTGATCAACAAGGACAAGCCGGAAAAGGCCTTCTTGAACGCCAACTCCAAGGAAGCGCTGAACTTCCAGCTGACCCTGCTGGGCGCCTACTTCATCAGCGGCATCCTGATGGTCGTGCTGATCGGCTTCCTGACCTATGCCGTGGCATGGATCGGTGGCCTGGTGTTCGCGATTCTTGCTGGCCTGGCTGCCAACAAGGGCGAGACCTACCGCTACCCGATGACCATCCGCCTGATCAAGTAATCGGCGCGATGTTTGTCTGACAAAAAGCCCGGGGATTCCCGGGCTTTTTGTTTGTCTGCGGAAGCAGTAGATGGCCTTTTGTAGGAGCGGCGTCAGGCCCGCAGCCCAAAGCGTCGCGGCCCCCCGCGCGGGGCTGAACCGCAGCACACCCCTTGGCCC